>JAYTTM010001049.1:0-14099 GCA_043745055.1 Chitinophagaceae bacterium
GGTTCCTTGCCCATACGGGCAATACCCATTTCATGATTGGCATTACCAGGAAATGATATGTTACCTTTAACGGAAACATTTTTATAACCAGCGCCTTCCAGCATTTCTCTGGCGGTGGTTTTCATATCCTCGTGCATGGTTTTTTCATTGTCTTTAAATTCGCAATTAATGGCAATAATTGGCCGGCCCCATTTATCTTTTTTGTCGTTGTTCAACGTAATGCGATTGTCTGCATAAGGCAAACATTCTCCAAATGCATACAAGCCCATTTGCCAGCCGCCAGGTTCCGTCATGGCATCTTTAAAAGCGGCACCAATGCCTGCTTCCAGCTGTATTCGTCCCCGGCTGGCACTTCCTCCAAAATGATAACCACGTATAAAATTGGCTTCCTTATTTTTAATGTTTCTAAAACGGGGAATATAAATATTGGTTGGCCTGCGGCCTGAATAATATTTATCCTCAAACCCATCAATAGCTCCACTGGCAGTAAAGCCTTTATGATGGTCCATTAAATTTCTTCCCACCTGGTCACTACCATTTCCCAATCCATTTGGAAAACGGGAAGAGGTAGAATTTAACAAAATAAAACCCGTAGCCACCGTGGCTGCATTTAAAAAAATAAGCTTTGCATAAAACTCCTGAACCTGGTTGGTAACCGTATCAATTATTTCAACGCCGGCAGCCTTTTGTAGCTGTTGATTATACAAAACTTTGTTTACCAGTGAATGTGGACGCACTGTTAAATTACCGGTAGCAAAAGCAGCCGGCATGGTACTGGCATTGGTACTAAAATAGGCACCAAATGGGCAGCCTCTGTGGCAAAGATCCCTTGCCTGGCAAAGCCCCCTACCTTTTACAGCCTTGGTTAAGTTCGCTGTTCTGCCAATAATTACATTACGATCGGCATAGTTTTTTTCAATTCTGGATTTAAAACTTTTTTCAACCACATTCATTTCAAACGGCGGCTGAAAAATACCATCAGGTAATTGAGGAATACCATCCGCAGAGCCACTTACGCCAATAAATGATTCCACATAATCGTACCAGGGCGCAATGTCTTTATAACGTATTGGCCAGTCTGCTCCATGGCCATCTTTTTGGTTGGCTTCAAAATCAAGATCGCTCCAGCGGTAACAAGCCCTCGACCACAACAAAGAACGTCCCCCAACAACATCGCCTCTAATCCAGTCAAAACGCTTGCTTTCCTCGTAAGGATTTTCCTGATCGTTGATATAAAAATGCTTGTTATCTTCCCTAAAAGACCAATGACGGCTTTGAACAAATTGCTGCTGCTTATCGGCCTCACTCAAATTAAGGCGATGTGGAAATTCCCAGGGATCTTTGGTGGCAGTGGGATATAGCGGATGCTCAATATTTGTACCCCTTTCCAGCAACAAAACTTTTAGTCCTTTTTCACACAATTCTTTTGCAGCCCAGCCACCGCTAATGCCAGAGCCAACAATGATGGCATCGTAGGTATTTTGTTTGCTGGCTTTGTTATTAATATAGGTAGTATCGCCTGGCATATTTAGTGATATTTTATAAATTTAAAACTGATTTTTTTGAGCCCGTCAATTTAACAATTTTCGGCTGCATGGCAAATATGATTTTGTTATTAATTCCTTTTACTAAAAGGAATCAATAACCACTCTTGTACATTTTATCTTTATTGAACAAAATACAATGGCTTTAATTTATACGGCAACGCTTTCGTTTTTAAAATGAAAAATGTTGCTGCATTGCTTTAGGATAATCAGCAAGCGCTATCTCCGGCTCTGCAATTTCCGGGTGCCAAAGTTTCTCCCATTCAAAACTATAATACCCCTTGTAGCCTCCTTTAAACAATTCATCAACGGCTTCAAAAATCGGCACTTCCCCCTTTCCTAATAAAGTGTAGGCTAACTTACCATCAACCATTTTTGCATCCTTTATATGTGTGTGACGAATGTATTTTTTCAATTGCTGATAAGCCAATAATGGCGACTCTTTAGTAGCTGTCCACATGTTTGTAATATCCCATATCATTCCTACTTGCGGATGTGCAGCACCCTGCATTACTCTAAGCAAGTCGTCAATTTTTACCAGGTCTCCATGAGATTCTATCAGCACAGATACGCTGGTACCTTTTGCATGTTCACCCAGATCCAGTAAGCCTTTTATAATAAGGTCGATGGATCCTTTCTTATCCTGGTCTTTAGGGAAATTATTGGGAAATACCCGA
The DNA here is from genome assembly GCA_043745055.1 of Chitinophagaceae bacterium. GTDB lineage: Bacteria > Bacteroidota > Bacteroidia > Chitinophagales > Chitinophagaceae > Ferruginibacter. The sequence goes on from JAYTTM010001049.1 coordinate 2,222, forward strand.
ATAAACGGGCATTGCAGTTCCTGGGCAAGATCAATGAATCGTTTCCCATCTTCCAGATTTTTTTGCCTTTCTGCACCTTCGGGAAAATGCAAGGTGGCCGATGAACCAAGGTTAACAAATTGCAAACCTTTCACTTTCATTTTTTTTATTGTCGCAGTCCTGTTTTCGGCATTGCTGAATTCAGTACATTTTATAAGATCAAGCTGGCGTTGCAAGCCTCTCAGTTCAATACCCTTATAACCATGCTGGGCAGCAAAAGATATTATTTTATCAAAAGTCCAATCCGGGCAACCAAGGGTAGAAAAAGATAACAGCGGAGGTTGCTTTTTTAAATCAAATGAGGAACCTGTAATTGCCGTGGCCAATATAATTGCGGAGTTTTGTACAAATTGCCTGCGTGTAGTATTGTTCATTGATTTTATTTTAACTGGATTTTATTTTTGTACTATTTAATAAGGCATTATTAAAAATCAACCGGCAAATTTTATTTTTTTGATTTCGGTTTAAGGTTAAGGATTTTTATATTCCGGAAATCAACCGGCTGCCCTTCACTTTGCAAGGCAATAAAACCTTCTGTTAATAATTTCCCATCCAGCTTTATGGCAGGGTCGTAATTGGCTACTACGCCACCACCAATTTGCGGCTTGGAATATTGTAAAACTGTATCGCCATTAATGATATGCGTTATAAGAGAATCGCCCAAAACAATTATCTCGCCTTTTACCCATTGATCCCCATCGTATGTTTTAGAGCTCGAAGGAATACAATGCCGGGAATCTATTTTACCCTGGTACACAACATCAGTGCCGGGTGAACACATATTCCCCGTTGGTCTTGCTACCCCATCCTCCATGCCACCAAGCAACTGAAACTCAATAGAGATTGGCCAGTTCTGGTCACGAGGCATAGTTTTAGGGTCTTGTGAATGAAACATAACACCACTGTTTTTTATGGTGTATTCGGGGGCATCTTTACGCCATTCCCCAACAATACGATATTCAAATACCAGGTGATAATAGGAGAATGGTTGCTTGTAATACAGGTGCCCAAACTGTTCATTAAATACATCATATTGATCGTACCGTACTTTAATGATGCCATCCTGTACCCGAAAAGTATTTCCATAATTTTCGCCCACCTCATGATGATTAATTTTGGGAACCCAATCTTTAATATCCTTACCATTAAACAAATTTTTCCATCCTTTTTTATCAGCATGCCCCTGGCAAAAAGCAGTTACAGTAAAAACTATCGACGTAACGAAACAAAGAAGTAATTTCATCTTACAAAGATTTAGGATTTAACAATCGTTTTCCTCCGATAGCTATCGGATATGTTTCCAATTTACAATAAAACAATAAGGTATCTGCAAAGAAAGTTTTTATGGGTGCAGGAGGAGTATAATTCAAAAGTAAAACCTATCGAATGTAGTAAGCAGAACAGATTTGTAATAGCAATAAAAAAAGAAAGTAAGTCTTGAATTTTCTTAAAAATGATTTTGAAAACCACCTACCATTCCCGCCCAACAAACCAATCCGCTCAATATAACTTAATCTAAATTTTTAAATATCCTTTTGAAAGTGCCTTCTATTTCGTTCACTTCTTCTTCTGTCAACAGCTAAAACTAATTTAAAAGGCAATGGAAGAAAAGGAATATCGTGTAAGGGTTAGTGGTAAACATTCCTTTTCTGGTATGGACTGAGCGAGCCCCCACCAGAGGCTCTGCTGAAAGCATAGTAAATGCTTAGCAGAGCACTTTAGAAAAAACGTGTGAAAGCTCACTTCCCACTTATCTTTTTTCTGAGCAAGTACCCACCGTTCCTCTTAGTGAAGCATGAGCAATTAGAGGAATGTGTAGGGTACGCAGTCGCAACGGGGAGCTCCAGCGAGCACAAGAACACATAGGAACGAGTGGATGTAAGGCTCGTGTATGTAGAGCTCCATGCCTGAATAGCCTATACGGACCGAAGCGCATTGTAGAGTGAGTATGGATAGCTCTGTATGTTTCAGGTGGAATGAAAGCGTATAGCACTGTGAGTTGTATTCTTTCCACTGATGAACCAGGCATTGGCATCTTTAATGGCTTCCCGCCTGTGTAAATGCAAATCATCCAAAAAGCCGCCAACAGGATAAAAAAATCAATAATTTAAAAAACTAATCAGGCTTTCAATAAAAATAACAGGGCAACTGTATTTTTCATATTTGTGTTTCCAATTTTGAAAAAAAATCTTTTTATAGCTTCCCATTTATAAAACCTTTTCAATACCAAGCACCAATGCTGAGTAGGGTTTTTTAATTGAAATTTTTAACCCGGCATTAATTAATTCATTTCCAATGTAAGTTCCTAACAGGTATCTCTTGTCATGCGAATAAATCCGATAGGTAGATGTTGGCTCAAGGCCCGGAATTCTGAATACCCTTGTTTCATCCATTGAATTATTTCGAAAATAAAATAAAACGCCGCCTTGTTTTTCTGTGTTAATCCGGTAACAGCCATCCCAATTAGCATCTGTTGGCCTATCAAAAACATCATAGGTTTGGTGAAACTGGGAGTATTGATATTTATCCTCCATTTTTTTAAACCAGGTATTCCATTTTAAGTAAAACTTTTTATCGGCTGCGGATAATTTTCGAGGGTCGCCTACCATTAAGGTTGATCCCGAAGCCATAGAAAAATAGACATATTGATTATTTGGAAAGTCCATAAATTGATTGCCAATCAAAAGGCAATTTGGTGGAATAACACGAGCCCTGTCATAATTCATTTGGCGTATTGCTATCGGGCCTTCAGGTGGAGTAAAATCAAAATTGGTAAGCCAGTCATAATCGGCATGTTGTATCAACGCATAATCTACCAGGTTATATCTTCCCCATGTTTCGAATGTACAATCCAGCAAAAGATCCGGGAATTCTTTTTTTAATTCATCCATTAAAAGCATCATTCGCTCATACATCGACCAGTAGCTGCTTTCCCGATCCTTGTATATTTTATCGCCACCAAAATCGTAGTCGCCAGTACGGGAAACATCATTTACATAAGCAGATGTGGCGATTGATAAATCAAGTTTAAGATATGAAATACCCCACTCTTTTACCCGCCGTTTTAATAAGCTTACAATATGATCATAATATCCTGAACCCAATGACATGGTTCTAATAGCACTGTGCCATTCATCTCCATCTTCTGCTAAATTTCCATCATGTAAATTTTCGGCATTACCCTTAACATCACGAACTAGCCATTCAGGGTGTTGCAGGGCTATTTCGCTTTTGTTGTGTACACTTGCAATAGCAAACCAAAGCCCCACCTTCATTCCTTTGCTACGAATGTATTCCGTAACAGGCTTTAATCCATTGGGGAATTTTTTTGGGTCGGGTTCAAAATCGCCGGCTCGTTTATACCAACCTGCATCAATAATAAACAAATCAGTACCAGTGTTAGCAAGGCTATCAGCGCACGCTTTTATTTGTTGCTCGTTGATATTATCAAAGAAAGGCTGCCAGGTATTGTAGATAAAACCCGGTGCTTTTTTTTGAGTAAATAATTTAACGCCTAACTTCTTTTGTAAAAAAACCTGAAAATTACCTTCAAAGGCATACTGCCATTTTTTGGCATTGGCAACATAAATAAATGTTGCAGGGCTAATAAATGCCTCATCCGTTTTTAACCATTTTTTAAAAGGATACGCTTCATTAATCAATCCCATTCCCAATGAAACAGTTCCTGGCTTTACATATATTTCGGTTCGCTTTAAAACACTCGGTGCCTCGTTTCCAAAGATTACTCCCTGGCCTGCGTTTAGGTTAAAAAGCAACACTGCTGCATCATCATGATTGCCTTTGTAAGGAATTCTGGAAAGGTTTGTTCCATAGTTTGAGTACACTTCATTCATGTAAGTATTTACTACCTGAAATTGCAAATTTTCAACATCTAAATTGGTAAGCGCTACCTCATTATTCCCCTTATTGGTAACGATAACTTGTTTTCGGATAAAAGGCAATTGGTCATAAATGCGATACAGCAACTGCAAATGAATTGTGTTATTATGGGCCGAAAGATTTACGGTTAACTTAACCTCATCAGCCATCGGCTCAATAACATGACTATTGTAGATTACATTGTTTCCATTGATTTTTTCACCATTTACTGCAACACAAAAATCTTCTGAACGCTCTTTAATGAATTCACTTTTAGCGGTAATATTTTTAAATGAGGTGGTGTAAAAACCTTCCTTCCCTTTCGTGAATTTGAATGTTCTTGAAACCAGCTTATTCTTTAACACGATTGAATCGGACTGGGCAAAACAATATACGCCTGCACCTGCCAATACTATAGTAAAACAACGCTTTAACCCAAATATTTTCATGACATTTTAAATTTTAGTGGTTGCTAAATATTTTAATTTTAGAAAATTGAATGCCTTTTTCATTTCTTCAATATGCCCGTTAATATTTTATAATACAAGTCCGCCATTTTTTTATACCCTGCAGCTTGTGGATGAAGTTTATCTGCACTAAGGTCTTCGCTGATATTCCATTGAATAACGTTGCGAAGATTGGCGAGGTAACATTTCATGCCAAGTTTTTTATATTTTGCTACCATAGCAGGCACCTGCGAATTCCATAAGCTGGCAAAATTTTTATCGCCGCCCAAAGGCGTAATGTTGCTCACTATTATTTGAACATCGGGTTTTAAACTAAAAATTTTATTAACCAAACCATCCAGCTTTTTAGCGCCGCTACTATTGGGTTGATATGCAGTATCAGTACTATTAAAAAAATCGTTGATGCCAATTTCAAGAAGGATGATGTCGCAATCGGTTGATAGTATTTTATATCCTCCATCCAAATTGTCGAAAACATTTCCTTTGTAAGGTGGTGTCTATGCATCGCCTTTACTGGCACCTGGGCCAACAATAAAACCGCCATAACCGCTATGGTCTTCATCGCCACCATTAACCGGCAGCCCTTTTTTTGTACCACCAAAATCTATATCGTAGCCATTAGCTTTCAATTTCTGGTAGAGATATCCTCTATAGCCAGGTTCATTATTTTCTGTAATAGAATTGCCCACTGGCATAATACGGGCATGTTTTGGTTGTATTAAATCAGGTGCCATTGGTGCCAGTCGGTTTTTAAAATCATTGGTGTTGCCGCCGCCAATAGTTGCCGCCGTATTATTATTTACTACTTGCAAAGCGGTGAGTATTTTATTAATGTCACGGTTCCATGCGGTATTTTTATCCGACTCAAAATTGAACCCCCACTGCTTTTTAAACTCATCAATCACTCTGCCTTCAGGACCAAATTCGGTTTCGATGGCCAGTATATCATAATAAGTGTCGTCAACAATATAGGCTCCATAATTTTGAAAAGCAACAGCCAAAATTTTTGCTGCAGGTGTTTCAAATTGCAAAGCATTTAAATTTATTTTACCAGGTATAGCTACCAATGCCCCAATTTCCATCGCCCTTATTTTTCCGTTGTAAAAACCTGTGGGACTATTTATAGAATCGGCAGCGTACCCATCTGCACTCGTTGCCGGCCAACGATATCCAGGAGTGCCATCTTTATTAAGCGCTACATTGGTGTTGCAATACAAATTTATTTTTAAGGCATGGCGTATTACTCCTCCCGGCACAAGCTCACCCAACCGTAATGTTCCGCCAATGGCCGACAGACCCGTGGCGCCATGTGCGCCTGCTACACCATCGCCATAAATGTCCTGGTCTTTAAACAGGTACTCAGAGGTTGCATCGCCGCCAATGGTACACCGGGTAAAGGGTTGCGTTTGTTTAATGGTGCGGCCATCGGGCATTAAAACCGCTAGGCCGGCATTGGGTGTAGCACCTAACCAATTATTTTTATTGATAACAAAATCAGCAGGAATTGGTGCTGAAAATAACAATCCTCCCTCTACCCTACAACGGTTTTTTGAACGGTCCCATCCAGCATGGCTGGTATATATTTTTGTGATAGGCGCAGTGGCATTTAACACCAGGTAGTCTTCATCTGCACTAATACCATTTTTTGGAATAATTATTTTTGCGGGCACATACTGTGCATCCTTGTGTATGGGCATGTTCCAAATAGATGTTTTGGAAAATGGCCATTTTAATGGATTCCTGTTTGTAGGTGCTTGTTGTTTGTTGTTTTGGGTGAAGGCCAGCATTGGAAATGCAATCACAAAGAATAATAATGATTTCAATAGCAAAATATTTTTATCAGTTTATACAAATTAATAGGGTGATGTTGTTGAAACCTACTTTTAAAAATTTATTTTTTGAGCTGCGTAATCTTATACATGCCTGCACCATGATGAAGAATTTGAGGAGAAAATTCGTTTTCAAATACACCCAGCTCTTTCTTTGCCCATAGGTCACGTACGCTGCACTTTCCTTTTAACCCAATTTGTTCAAACTTTAATACCACCGTTTCATCTGTATCATTTTGGTTGAATAATGCTGCGTATTTGCTTGTTTTGTTTGGCGGTGAAGACTCCCAGATTACATGCCCATTTTTATCTGTCACCAGGCGTTGGTTGATGCCCTGCTGGTTTACAGCAATTACTTCTTCATTTGATAATACCGAATCAGTAAAGGTATCATTTTGCGTAAGGTCATTGCCGATAATTAAGGGGGATTTTGCAATGCACCAAAGGCTCATTAAGCTGTATTGTTCCGCATGTGTAAACCGTGTAAATCTTTCACCTCCATCATCGCCGGAACGGGTAGCAATTTTACCAAAAGGTATCATGTCTAAATCGGGCCAGTGTCCGGGAAAATTAACCGCATGAACAGCCCATGTACTTGCCAAACTAAACTGCTCTTTTAACCTTGCCCAATTATCCCAGAAGTCTGCGGATACTCGAAACATATCAGCATTTGTAAGAATGTGGTAACGTGCAGTTGTAGGCGTAGACCCTGGCGATGTACTAAAAACAATTTTACGTCCGCATTGCTCTATGGCCTTTCGTACAGCGGTTATTTCGTCTGCATGATAAGGCATACTCAAATCATCAACCTTAATAAAATCAACACCCCAGGATGCGTACAATTTAAAGATAGAGTTGTAGTATTCCTGTGCTCCGGGCTTACTCATGTCCACACCATAGGTAGCGTTGTACCAAAGGCAAACATCTGCAGGATTTGCAATATCTTTTGCTTTAAACTTTGAACCCAATATGGGTAAATCTTTTTCAACGGCCTGCCAGGGAATCCCTCTCATGATATGCAAGCCAAACTTTAAACCTTTTGAATGTACATAATCCGCCAGCGGTTTAAAAGAGCCATTGGCTGCCGATGGAAATTTATTTTTAGCAGGTAGCAATCTTCCGTAAGCATCCATCTCTGCATCGTGCCTTGCATAAGTTGGATGATGAAAAGGGCTTCGGGGATCGGCAGAAACACTGGGCGAATACCAGGAAATATCTACCGTCATATATTGATACCCAACCTGCATTAATTTGCTGGCAACATAATCTACCTGGCTGCGAAACTCTGCTTCTGTAACATCGCATCCATAATTATTCCAGGAGTTCCATCCCATGGGTGGCGTGGGGGCGGTTAGTTCTCTTTTGGTGTTATTGATGCGTTGGGATTTTTCATTGCCGGGAGTATTTAGATTGGTCACTTTTGAATTGGCGTATTGTGCATAGCTGTTAACAAATAAAAAAACGGCACATAAAAGGAGCAGGCTTTTTTTCATAGTATTTTTTATACTTTTTAAATGTTGAACATTATTATTGAAAATTTATAAGCCTTCGGACAGTATCAACACTTTCACATGTTTTCTGGGGCATTAAACTCCTGAGCTGCCAAAAGCATATTTTGTTCTTGTGCTGATTGTGTTATTTATACTTATTTTAAATTAATTAATTTACAAAATCAGGTGCAAGCGGTTGCCTGGGTGTACCGCCGCCACCAATGGATGTTGCTGAATTATTATCAATAATTTTCAGTGCTTTAATCAATACTTTACAGTCATTAAACCAATCGATATTGTTACCCGGCGAACCGTTAAAATCAAACTCCGTATCTACCACTTTTTTTTCTGCACAAATAGTAACGGAATATCCTCCATTGGGTTTGTAACCGTCGCCGGAGGCATCAACAATGTAAGCGCCGTAATCCTGCAGAGCCTGAAATATTTTTTTTGCTGGTGCTGTTTTTAAATTAAGGCTTTCCATTTTTACTGCAGGAGGTATTGCAAGCAACGCTCCTACGGCCTGGGCTTTAATACTAGTGTTATAGATGCCGTAAGCACTGGTATTACCATCGCAGTTATACGCAGGCCAGCGGTAGCTTTGTGCAGCATCTACAGGGTTTCTCCAATATACATGCGTATCAAATTCTAATTTAATGGCGTGGCGTATTGGATTAGCCCCATGTATTTCGCCCACTCTTATTGAGCCACCCAGCGTAGAAAGGCCCGAGCCAAAATGTGCTCCCCATGTTCCTTCTCCTTTAATACTTTGCGTAGCTTCTCCATTACGGTTTGCATTGTAAGCATACACTTTGCCTCCATAGTCAGGCCGGGTTAATGGTTCTAATTCATAATAATTTAAACTGTCTGGTTCAATAAAGGCAGCAGCATTATTGGGTGTATAGTAAGGCGTTACTGTAGCATCCGGAACAATGTAATTATCCGGAATGTGAATTGAAATATAGCTCGGTGTTGGTGTAGCAGGTACCCGGGGTACCCATCCACCAATTAAATATACTTTTTGCAACGGATCGGCTGCACTGCTTTGATAAATGTATTCTGCATCTGCATAAACTAGGCCCACATCACCAAAGTCTGCATCTACATAAATGGCATTACTTCCTATTGGCATATTCCAAATTGACGTTTTTGAAAATGGCCATAAAAATTTGTTGCGATCAGCTATGGTAACCGGGGGCGGTATTACCGGCGGTGGGGTTGTACTGCCTTTATCGCAGGCTGCAAAATAAAAAGAAGAAAGTACTGTTAGTAAAAACTGCATTTTCAATTTGGGCATCTCTATTTAATTTTTAATTGTTTTTGAAATCGGTTTAGTATTTAAATTAGTAGATAGTTTATGTTTCTATTTTTATTTCAATGTCGTTTATTTAACAATTTTCAAAAAGTCGATATTACATAGAAACATCAGCGCAAGTGAGGTTATTAATCCTTTTTGCTAAAAAAGATTAATAACAAAATCTATTTAGAACGATGATACTGTGAGATACAATTGTGTGTGACCATTTTTTAAGATAACACAACATTCCCTGTTAATCATTTAGTACTTTACTGCGCTAACTTTCCCAATCCAATACTTTAATTCAATCATACTTTTTTTATAACTAGTGCATTGCTTTTTTAGAAGATTGAGATAAATATCCGGCACCATAGTAATACTCTACTTTTCGATATTGACCATTTGATAATTTAATTTTGGCCGCCCCATAAGGAGTAGTAGACGGTATTAAACCCAACTTAGGCGCTGCATTTTTAATTTGCTTAAATGCCAATAATGAATCATTGTTTCTTGCCACTAAAAAAACCGGATTATTTTTCTGGTCATACAGCTGGACCATGCCTTTACTATCGCCATCTGCAAAAAAACCAGTATGTTTTACAGCAGTAAAATGGCCATGCCCATCCCCTGTTAAACACAGTTCATAAGAGGCATCGTATTGGCCTGTACTAACATCAGAAGAATAAGAATTACCCACCAGCAGCACATCCAAATTTTCATCGTTATTAAAATCGTCCACACTCATGCCAAATTGTGGTGCAAGTTGTGCCTCCATTGGAAGTGCATGCATACTAAATTTATTGCCGCCTAAATTTTCAATATATACACTCCTTAACTCTTGCGCATTTGCAGTAAATAAGTGCGGGGCATTTAGCTTTGCAATGAATGTATTCATATCTACCTTTGCATAATCCTCAAATAAATTATAGATTTTACGGGCGGATGGTATAGTCGCCACCATCATTTCCCGTTGAGGCAGCGGGAAATGATTTAATTTCCCTTCTTTATCTTTTAACCAAAAACCTATAATAGCATCCACAGATCCATTTTTGTTGAAATCCGCAGCTTCAACATCTATTGGATGCTCTACTGTTGCCTTCAACTTAGCGTTAAGCCCTAAGTTTCCCAGCATGTAATCAGTGTCGCCATCATTGTCAAAATCACCACCAATAATACTGTTCCACCAACCTGTAGAAGTACTGAAAATATTGGTGGTTAATTTTTTCAATTTGCCATTGTAATTTTTAAAAAAACAAATGGGCATCCATTCGCCGGCAACCATTAAATCTGTTTGTCCGTCATTATCAAAGTCTGTCCACAAGGCACTTGTAACCATTCCAATATTTTCCAACTCAGGCCCTAAAGAGCGAGTAGCGTCCACAAACTTTCCTTTAATATTCTTTAATAAATAACTACGTGGAGATAGTGGGTATTTACCGGGTATTTGCCTGCCGCCAACAAAAAGATCTAAGTCTCCATCATTATCAATATCCCCCGCAACTACGCAAGAACCGCTTGAGGTAAGAACAGGCAATGCAGAGGTATCGATTTTAAAGTTACCATGGCCATCATTAAAATAAAGCCGATCCTGCTGATAAGGTGATCCGGTAGCAAATTCGCTTGTGCCACTTACTATATATAAATCAAGATCCTTGTCTCCATCAGCATCAAACAAAAGACTTCCCATATCTTCCTCCATTTTTGGTTTAGTGGTTAGCGGTTGATTGGTAAACTTTCCATTTTTTTGTTGGAAGAAAAGCTGGCCTGGATGCTTGTAGCCATTACCCACAAAAAAATCATCCAATCCATCGCCATTCAAATCGCCTACAGAAATACCGGGGCCGAGTTGTGAATACTTTTGAGGTAAAAGTGGTGAACTGTTGTAGTCGATATAGCTTTCTTCCTGGTGTTTAAAACGAATGCCCAGTTCGGTATTGCAATTTTTAAATTGTATGTTTTCTTTATTTGTTTGTGAGGGCTTTTTCCATATTGCAAGGTTACCACTGTCAGGCGTGGCAAGGTTCTCATCTAATACAAGGGTTTGATTAGAAGAAATATTTTTAAGTAGTTGGCTTTTACCAGTAGGCCAGTAAATGTACAATGAGTCAATGATGGAATCTTTTCCTAAACCGATATGCAACCGGTTTTCAATACTCGACATAAAACCCCTACAAGGATTTTGCTCTACCATTTGTATGTTCCCGTGCATTGAATATCTAATCATGGAACCCAATCCATTTAAATTCTGATCGTTTCCCTTTAACTTGATTTGCAAAAAATTTATGGTATCTGTAATGGGTAGCTTATTATCTTTAATAAGATTATTTCTTAAAACAAATGGCACATCGTTTATATTATTTGTAACCATATCCAGGTCGCCATCATTATCTAAATCTGCATATACTGCGCCATTGGAAAAACTTGTTTTAGAAATTCCCCAATCATCCGTTTTATTAATAAAATTTAACTGCCCGGTATTTTTATAAAAATAGTTTTTGATTTTTCTTCCTGGTATTTTTGCCAGCTCCTCCATTAATTGATGGATATATTGCTGATCGGAAACAACTTTTGTGTTATACAATTGCTGGCGAAATGTAATAAAATCTCCATTGGTTAAATCCCGGACAAATCCGTTTGTAATATGAATATCCCTGAACCCATCATTATCAAAATCGGCCATCAGTGCCGACCAACTCCAATCGGTGGCATAAATATTAGCGTAATAGCCTGCCTCTGAAAAGTAAGGGTCGCCATTTTCTTTAAACCCCTGGTTTACCTGCAGCATATTACGCATCGACTGCTGTTGGTAGCCTAAATTTGTTTCCGCTTCTCTGCGGTCGTAAGTAGCAGGAACATGCATCATTTTGCGATGGTAAT
>JAYTTM010001050.1:0-3737 GCA_043745055.1 Chitinophagaceae bacterium
TCAGAGTTTTTAAGAGGTAATTTAAAAGTGATAAACAAAGTTGACGAACACTTGCAAGAATATGGCTTCATAAGTTTAAGTATTATTACATACTACGAAATTCTCAATGGGCTTTTATACAAAGACGCAAGAAAACAACTGACAAAATTTGAAGAGTTTGTAGATTTAAACAAAGTGATTCCACTTACGTTGCGGATGGCAAAGACGGCGGCTGTAATTCAGGCCGATCTGAGAAAAAAGGGAACAGAAATAGGACATACAGACACGTTAATTGCAGGAATAGTAATTACAAGTGAACTTCAACTTGTGACAAATAATACAGCCCACTTCAAGCGTATTAAAGGAATAGAAATCACTAACTGGACAATATAAATATCCAATAGGCCCAAGTCTCCACACTTGCTGCCCACCGTTACTATTGCAAAGAAATGAATACAGTATGAAGTTACCGTTCATCTAATTTTAAAAGAATGTTTCCTTAACCGTAATCTCACCCTTCATATAAAACACACATTGCCCGCTAATTAAAACCCTTTCTTGATTCAATTGCTCACACCACAATTCTCCGCCACGGGCAGATAATTGCAAGGCATGTAATTTGTTTTTTCCTTTACGCTCACTCCAAAAAGGTATGAGTTGAGAATGTGCAGAACCTGTTACGGGATCTTCATCAATACCTGAAGCCGGCGCAAAAAATCTAGATACAAAATCAACTTCATCACCCAAAGCTGTTATAATAATTTTGTCGAAATATCTTTTCATTAAAGTAAAATCTGGTATGCAGTTTTTTACTGCTGCTTCATCCTTTAGTAAAACCAACACATCTCGATATTGAGAAACGCCTGATATGGTTACATTACCCAACACTTCGCTCAAAAAAGCGGGAACTGTTTCCAAAGCTGTTGGCTTCCAACTGGGGAAATCCATCGTAAGCAAATCTCCATTTTTTGTAACAGTAAGTATCCCACTTTGCGAATTAAACCTAATGGAAGATTTGTTATATCCAAGTATATTAAACAAAACATAAGCAGTTGCCAACGTTGCGTGGCCACAAAGATTTACTTCCACTGCAGGCGTAAACCAACGAATATCATAATCTACCTCAGAGTTTGTGCCCGGTATAAAATAAACCGTTTCACTCAGGTTGTTTTCGATGGCAATGGTTTGCATTAGCTCTATATCCAACCAGTGTTGCAATGGTATAACGGCTGCCGGGTTACCGCCAAATAATTTGTTTGTAAAAGCATCTATCTGGTATATGGTAAGTTGCATAATAATCGATTGGTTTATGAGGTAAAAAAGATAGAAAGTGAAAACTACTCCGCCATCATTTCTTTAACTACCCGTATTACATCCTCCACATTGGGCTTACTAAAATAATCTCCATCACTGGAATAAGAAGGCCGGTGTGCCTGTGCTGTAATGGTACGTGGAGCAACATCGAGGAGTTTATAACCACCTTGCTCTTCCATCACTTTATTAAACATATAAGCTGCAGCACCACCCGGTACATCTTCATCTACAAATACAATGCGGTTTGTTTTTTTAAGGGATGCTTTTATGCCATGATGAATATCAAATGGCAACAAAGTTTGCACATCAATTACTTCGCAATGAATATTTATTTTTTCCAGCGCCTGTGCGGCTTCCATTACAATACGTAAGGTAGACCCATAGGAAACAATGCTTACATCCCCGCCATCTTTAATAATTTCGGGCACACCTAGCGGCACGGTATAGCCCAATAAATTAGAAGGTAATTTTTCTTTAAGCCGGTAACCATTTAAACATTCTATCATCAATGCAGGATCATTGCTTTGCAACAATGTATTGTACATGCCGGCAGCCTGTACCATATTGCGTGGCACACAAACATAAACGCCTCTGAGGGCATTTATAATCATCCCCATAGGAGAACCGCTGTGCCAGATACCTTCCAGGCGATGCCCTCTTGTGCGTACAATTAACGGACAACTTTGCCCGCCAGCTGTACGAAAGTGAGTAGTAGCCAAATCGTCACTTAAGGGCTGCAAACCGTACAATAAATAATCAAGGTATTGAATTTCGGCTATTGGCCTAAGCCCTCTTAATGCAAGGCCAATGCCCTGCCCCATAATGGAGAGTTCACGAATGCCGGTATCGAAAATTCTTTCGGCACCAAACTTTTCCTGCAAACCACTAAAACCCTGGTTTACATCTCCTATAAAGCCAACGTCTTCTCCAAATGCTGTTACCTTATCATTACTCAAAAACAGTTGTTCAAAATAATTATTCAATACTTCATAGCCATTAAGCGCCTTTGCGTCTTCCTCATAAACAGGCTTTACTTCCACAACTTTTAAAGCACTTTTTGGACCTTCATTATACAAAAATGAATTGTATAATTGTTTGCTGGTTTGCAGCAGTTCCTGATAATAATCTTCCAGTTTTTTAGCAGCAGAATTGGTACCAGTAATACCCAAAGCAGTGGATACTAATTTCATAATATCCCGCCGCATGGGTTCTTTTATGGCAGCTAATTCATCGGCAATTGGCTGTAAATTTTGTTGGGTGTTAGTGTCCAACTGCGGCAGGCATTCTGTAATTAAACCAACTGCTGTTTGCAATTGTGCTTTGGCAGGCGCAATGTATTTATCCCATGCCCGCTGCTTACTATCTTTTACAAAATGTTTGGCATTTATTTCTATATCACTCAATTCTTCTTCTTCTGCCAAACAATTTTCGAGTAACCATTGCCGCATTTGTTTCAGGCAATCCCATTCTTTTTCCCAGGCAAGACGCTCTGGCTTTTTATATCTTTCATGACTGCCGGAGGTAGAATGACCTTGTGGTTGGGTTATCTCTTCCACATGAAAAATAGCAGGAATATGGGTGTCTCTTATTTTTTGAATTGCAGGTTCAAATACTTCACACATCCCTGCATAATCCCAGCCCTTCAATTTATAAATATCCAACCCATTCGTGCCTTCTTGTTTTTGCATACCAGATAAAGCGGTAGATATTGACCCCTTGGTAGTTTGGTATTGCTTGGGTACCGAGATACCATATCCATCATCCCAAATAAATATTGCCAATGGAACCTGTTGTACACCGGCAGCATTTACCACCTCCCAAAAATGCCCTTCAGATGTAGATGCATCACCTATGGTACAAAAGCAAATTTCATTTCCATTATTACTTAAATCAGTATGTTTTTTAAACGTATCCACCTTTCTAAAAAGTTTTGAAGCAAGTGCCAAACCTAATGCTCTGGGCATTTGGCCAGCCGTAGGCGCCATATCGCTGCTGGAATTTTTTGTATTGACAAGATCCAGCCAATTACCCGCTGCATCAACATTTTTGGTGGCGAAATGTGCATTCATCTGCCTGCCTGCACTAAATGGATCATGGTTTATATCCGGATCGGCAAAGAGTTGAGCAAAATATTGCTCTACATTTGCTACACCGGCAGCCAGCATAAAGGTTTGGTCACGATAATAACCTGAACGAAAATCCCCGGGCTTAAAAAATTTGGCTACTGCCACCTGTGCCACTTCCTTACCATCGCCAAAAATGCCAAACTTTGCTTTACCTGTTAATACTTCTTTACGGCCCAATAAACTGGTTTCCCTGCTTTCACAAGCTATCCGGTAGTCTTTAAGCACTTCTTTTCTAAAGTGATCAAAACTGAATTTTTCTTGCGATTCAGCATCATTTTTTAATGAGATTTCCATGCAACAAATGTAAATGAATAGTTG
>JAYTTM010001051.1:0-3735 GCA_043745055.1 Chitinophagaceae bacterium
TTTGTTTGTTATCTTTTACTTTTATATCTTTATTCGTCAGCGGTTGGGGGCAGACACAGCAATGAATTCCCTGCCTGACAGCAATACCCAACCGTTGTACGCCATTTTTGTGGACACCCTAAACATCATCGACATCTATAAAATCAATTATAAAAAGTATGGCTCAAAAAATTGAAAGTGACAAACTACTTGTCAAAGAAGTATTCACAAAATGGTTTCGCATTCCTGAATATCAACGTCCCTATGTTTGGGACAAAGACCAAGTAATGGAGCTTCTTGACGATGTTATGCAAGCAAGAAATTCAAATCCAGAATCTCAATATTTTTTGGGTTCAATGGTTTTACAAAAAAAGGAAAAGCAAGACGGCTCAACAAATTATATTGAATATGATTTATTAGACGGACAACAAAGACTTACAACTCTTTTTCTCATAACTGCAGTTGTTAGAGACTTGACACCAGCAACAAATACAAGCAGACTTAAAACTTGCTACGAAACTATTTATCAAATGGCAAATCCAGATGATAATATTCCTGAAAGGCTTCGTGTAGTTTTTGACATTAGAGACCAGGTCAAAGATTTCATCAATGAGTATGTTAAAGAAGAAGGTGCAACAAACAAAGAAGCAGATTTAAAGCTAAAGGTTAGTAATACGGAAGAAGATATTTCCATAAGAAATATGTCAAAAGCTATTTTGAATATTCGTGAATTTTTCAAAAATAATAGCATTGACGACTTCTTTCCTTATCTACGTTCAAACGTATTAATGATTTACGTTTCAGCAGAAGAACTTGAAGACGCTTTTAGATTGTTTACAATTATGAACAGTCGTGGCGTAAAACTTCGTAACAGCGACATTCTAAAAGCAGAAAATTTAGGCAAAGTAAAAGACAATACTAAGCGACTTGAATTAGCAAAAAAATGGGAGGAGACAGAAAGTTATTTTGCCGAGGACTTTGATGCTTTCTTATCACATTTGCGGACAATCTTAGTAAAACAAAAAGCTGCCGTAAGCCTTTTAAAAGAGTTTGAAGACAATATTTATAATCCAAAATCTTTTGACAGAAATACAAAAACTTACACAAGCCTAAAACCGCTTTTGCAAAAAGGAGAAGACACATTTAAGTTCGTTGACAAGTATAAAAAGCATTACGAACAACTGTTTGACAACGACAACTATGCACTAACAAACAGTTTTGAGTTATTTAATTTCTTGCATCTTATGCAAAAAGGTTTTGAAGCAGATTTTTGGATTGCACCTTTATTGAGGTATTACGATAAATTCAAAACATCAAAACTTTTATCCTTCGTAAAAGCTCTTGACAACAAATTTGCGAACGATTGGCTTTTAGGATATACCCCAACTGATAGAATTGAAAACGTAAATGCAATAATCCAGCGTATTGACGATGCAAAAACCGAAGACGAAGTAATTCTTGATAGTGAATTGCAACTTGACCAAACTGAATTGCTTGCAACTCTTCAAGGAAATGTCTATGGCAGACGAGCAGCAAGGTATGTACTCTTAAAGCTTGACCTATTATTTCACGGACATACAAGTAAAATGGAAATGCCTGAAACTATTAGCATCGAACATATTCTTCCACAAAACCCAAGCGACAGCAGCAGTTGGAAAACTTTGTACACAGACATTGAAAGAGAAGAATGGACAAACAGAATTGGAAACTTAGTCCTAATTTCAAGAAGGAAAAATTCGTCACAAGGCAACAAAGACTATGGAGAAAAGAAAGAAAAATATTTTAAGAACAATGTTGAGTTGTTTAGTAATTCTGTAAGGATTTACCAACATTTTCCAACGTGGACAAAGAACGATTTAATAAAAAATCACAACGAGGTTTTAGTGAAAATCAGACAAGGCTTTACAATATAAAACAGTCTTAGTGTGACAGAATAAAACGGCGTACAACATTGGGTTTGGCAAAAGTGGGGCGGACGGAAGTACAATCAACTTTTTGTAATTCTATTGGGCTTTTGTTCCAGCTTGACGGAATGCTATTTGGCTTTTTGTTGTTATCTTCATCATCAGTTTTTCAATTGGGCTTCGGTTCCGGGCGGACGGAATTCTATTTCCCCACCTTCGCCAAGCCCTGCTCGTTGGTAGCAATTTTTCCGAAATACTGTAGAGGATGAAAAATTATTTTTGATAATTACCAATTTTTGGTACTTTTGACAAAACTTTTAGAATGAAAAATACATCAATCTCACTTGGAAACTATTTTGACCAATTTGTTAGTAGTCAAGTTTCTGTTGGACGATATAAAAATGTTAGTGAAGTTATTAGAGCAGGACTTCGACTTTTAGAAGATGAGGATAGTAAAGTAATTGCATTGAGAAAAGCGATTCAAGAAGGAATTGATAGTGGTATTGTAGAGAATTTTAATCCAGACAAACACCTTCAAGAATTAAAAGCCAATAGAAAAATCAATGCCTAATTATAAACTAACCAACAAGGCTGTTGAAGACTTTGAAAAAATTTGGGATTATACTTTTGAGAAATGGTCAGAGCAACAGGCAGACAAGTATTATGCATTATTAATTGACAATTGCAACATAATTGGCGAAAATCCAAGTATTGGAAAAAACTATTTTGGAGTTAAAACTGAATTGTTTGGACTAAAAACTAATCGACACATTATATTCTACAGAAAACTTACTGACAAACCGATTGAAATAACAAGAATTTTGCACGAAAGAATGGACCTGCAAAATAGACTAAACGACTAAATAAAACTGCTACCAACATGGGGTTTTGCAATATTGGGGCTTGACGTTGTAATCTTCATCATTAGCAACATGGCAGCAGTTGTTCGGGCAGGACAAACATCAGTGGGCTTTTAGTTGTTATCTTGTACATTTATTTTTCAATCGGCAGCTGTTCCCGGCTTGACGTTTTTCAAATACCCCAAGATCGCAAAGCCCTGTTCGTTAGCGGCAACCTTACAGACACTCTATGATTGACGAGCAAAGTATATTGACACTTTACAACAATTTTGAGAAAATTAAAAACTCAATGCACTCTTCCAAACTTAAGTATGTTCATTCCAAAACAGTTGACAATTTCATTTTTCATTTAGATAAATTCTCTTATCAGGCTGAAAAGCAAAAAGTTTATGATGTGCTTACAAAGTATTTTGACTATTTAAACAATGTTCGTGTTGAAGATGCAAAAACGTCGCAAAGTGTATTCATCGAATATATACATCCATTGATAAATATTTATTCAGACTATTTAGATTTTCATCTTGCTGTAAAGCCTTGGATAATGATACTTTTTGCTTTTGTTATTGCCTTATTCCTTTATTTTTTTAATGCAGCTATTTTGGCATACATAGCGGGGACATCTATTGTACTGCTGTTAGTAGCTCGACACTTTTATTTTCAAAAGAAGCAAAAGCTATACAGCATAATGTACTAACCAAGGCAGCCGCTAACAAAGGTATTGCTGCAAGTAGGGCGGTACGTTGTTATCTTCGGCTGCAGCTCGCTACCAGCTTCGGTTTGGGCAGGACGAGCTTTGTTGGGCTTTTGTTTTTTATCTTTTACTTTTATATCTTTATTCATCAGCGGTTGGGGTCGGACACAGCAATGAATTCCCTGCCTGACAGCAATACCTACCGTTAACTGCCATGCCGCCGCAGGCGCAAATCCGGACATTTGTACAATTTATTTATTTGGTGCCAGTTGTATTAAAATTTGTTTTTCAGCCTTGGTTT
>JAYTTM010001052.1:0-14016 GCA_043745055.1 Chitinophagaceae bacterium
TGGCTTACTTATAACGAAGATCATACGCCTGGCGATGTAAATGGCTATATGATGCTGGTAAATGCCTCTGTAAATCCGGGAGTTTTTTATGTTGATACAGTAAAAAATTTATGTGCTAATACGAAATATGAATTTGCTACCTGGTTAACAAACGTTATCCTTCCCACGTCTTGTAACGGTGTGCCAAACAAACCTAAACTTACTTTTAATATTGAAACTACAGCAGGTGTTGTACTTAGTACTTATAATACCGGTGACATATCAGAAACAAGCAATCCTGTGTGGAAGCAATATGGATTTTTTTTTACTACACCGGCAGCCAGCAGTACAGTAGTAATAAGAATAACCAATAATGCCCCGGGTGGCTGTGGTAACGACCTTGCGCTGGATGATATTACATTCCGCCCCTGCGGTCCTACTGTAACTGCAGCGTCTGCCAATAGCAATCAATCAGTCATTGATATTTGTAATGGAGATACCGCTGCTATTGCTTTATCAGCTACTGTAAGCAGTGGGTATACTTCTCCTGCCTATCAGTGGCAGTTAAGTACCGATGGAATTAACTGGACTGATATTGCTTTAGCTACAACACTTACTTATATTAGAAATGCAACAGGTTTGGGTGTTTATAAATACAGACTTACAGTTGCAGAAAGCACCAATATTGGCATCAGTAATTGCCGGGTAGCCTCCAATTCAATTACCATTACAATTCACAATTTACCTGATGCAACAGCAGATAACAACGGGCCGCTATGTGAAAACAGTACAATCAGTTTATCTGCAGCTGGTGGGTCAACATACATCTGGAACGGGCCGGCTGGCTTTACTTCTACGCAAGCCAATCCTTCTTTTATAGCTACCGGTGCGGCTGGGGTATACACAGTAAGTGTAAGTGATCAATTTGGATGTAAGGATACTGCTACTACAATGGTATCTACCTTTCCCTTACCTGCAGCTGTTGTTAGCAATACGCAACAAATATGTATTGGCGACTCGGCTGTGTTGGTTGCAAGCGGCGGTAATAGTTATTCATGGTTGCCTGTTAGTGGCTTGTCAAATGCAATCATCTCCAACCCGATGGCCAGCCCCACAACATCTAATACCTATACCGTAACTGTTACCGGAAATAATAATTGTACAGATACAGCCAGTGTGCTGGTTGTTGTAAATACAAGGCCAATTGTAACTATTAGAACTGCTAACGGTAATCAATCCTTTATTGACATTTGTAGTGGGGATACCGCTGCTATTGCTTTATCAGCTTCTGTAAGCAGTGGGTACAAGTTTCCTGCCTATCAGTGGCAAGTAAGTACTGATAGCATTAACTGGACAAATATTGCAGGAGCTACAGCACTTAATTATAATAGAACTGCAACAGGTATGGGTATATATAAATACAGGCTCATTGTTGCAGAAAGTAACGGCAACAAATGCCTTGTAGTTTCCAATACAATTACTGTTACCATTCATAATCTACCAGTAGCAACAGCGGTTAATAACGGACCTGTTTGCGATAATGACACAATTATTTTAACTGCAACTGGTGGCGCAACCTACAGCTGGACAGGCCCGGCAGGCTTTACATCTGCGCAAGCCAACCCTTCTTTTACCGGTACCAATGCTGCTGGTTTATACACCGTTACTGCAGTAGATTTATTTGGTTGTAAGGATACCACTACTACACTGGTATCTACCTTTCCCATACCTGCCGCCACTGTTAGCAATACGCAACAAATATGTATCGGCGATTCGGTTGCTTTGGTTGCAAGGGGCGGTAATAGTTACTCATGGATGCCTGTTACCGGCTTGTCAAATGCAACCATTTCCAATCCGATGGCGGCCCCCGGAAATTCTACCACCTATACAGTAACCGTTATCGGAAATAATAATTGTACAGATACTGCCAGTGTGCTGGTGGTTGTAAATATAAAACCTATTGTAAACGCAGGGGCGGATAAAATTATTATTAAAGGGCAGTCTGTAATACTAGATGGAAGTATTACCAATCCGGCAAACGTATCCTATACCTGGACTCCTGGTTTATATTTAAATGACGCTGGTTTACTGGCTCCGGTTTCTACAGCTCCTTTTAATATTAACTATGTATTGAATGCTACTTCTACCATTGGCTGTGGAATTACCACCGACACCATGCTATTGAAAGTATTTAATGATTTTTATATACCCAATGCATTTTCTCCCAATGGCGATGGAGTAAATGATACCTGGCGAATTGAAGCATTGGCGGCATTTCCTGCGGCAGTGATTACTGTATATGACAGGTTTGGAAAAAAGGTTTATGAAAGTACCACCAACAAAGTATGGGATGGCAAAATGAATAATACAGCGCTGTCTGCAGGGGCCTACGCCTACGTTATTGATCTTAAAAATAATCGGCCGGTTTTAAAAGGGATGGTGGTTATTGTGCGATGAGTTGTAGAATTTGAGTGCAACATGCCAGCAAAAAAAATGCAACCCAAGCAGGTTGCATCATTATCAATTATAAAATATCAATTATCAATTAATAATTATCAATTAACTAAGCTACTTTAAGCATGCTCATTTTGCTGGTACTAAATTTGCGAAGTGCATATTCAAGTGTTACTTCAAATGATTTAACTTTTTGGGAAGGCAGCTCGTACATCGCATCGGTTAAAATGCTTTCGCAGATACTTCTAAGGCCTCTTGCACCTAATTTATACTCCAAGGCTTTTTCTACCATAAAATCAAATACTTGCTGCTCAAAACTTAAGGCAATGCCTTCAATATCAAACAATCGGGTAAACTGTTTGATGAGTGCATTTTTAGGCTCTGTTAAAATATTGCGTAAAGTAGGTGCATCCAATGGATCGAGATAGGTAATTACCGGTAATCGGCCCAGCAATTCCGGTATCAAACCAAATTGTTTTAAATCAACCGCATTTACAAACTGCAATAAATTTTTCTGCTGAAACTCCTGCAACTCTTTATTTACATTAAAACCAATGGCGTGTGTATTTACCCTGCGGGCAATAATTCTATCTACACCGTCAAAAGCACCACCGCAAATAAAGAGGATATTTTGTGTATTTACTTTTACTAATTTTTGTTCGGGATGCTTGCGGCCTCCTTGTGGTGGCACCAATACTTCAGTACCTTCCAGCAATTTTAGCAAACCTTGTTGTACACCTTCGCCGCTTACATCACGGGTAATGGATGGATTATCACTTTTACGGGCAACCTTATCTATTTCATCAATAAAAACAATGCCTTTTTCTGCAGCTGCCACATCATAATTACAGGCCTGTAACAAGCGGCTTAGCATGCTTTCTACATCTTCGCCCACATAGCCTGCTTCTGTAAAAACGGTAGCATCCACAATGGCAAATGGTACATTTAGCATACGTGCAATACTTTTGGCAAGCAAGGTTTTACCAGTACCAGTTTCGCCTACCATAATGATGTTGCTTTTTTCAATTTCTACATCATTCTCTACCTTTTGGTTTAATCGTTTGTAGTGATTGTAAACTGCTACTGCCAGTATTTTTTTTGCATCATCCTGGCCAATTACATACTCATCTAAAAACTTTTTTATCTCAATTGGTTTTTTTACCGTGAGTTTGCCGGATGCATTATTGGTTTTTTTTTCCGGGTAAATCAATAACTCCTGACCAATAATATCCTGCGCATGTTCTACACAGTTTTCGCAAATGTGACCCTCTTGCCCCGCTATTAATATTTTAACTTCATCACGGCTGCGACCGCAGAAGGAACAATGTAAATGTTGTTGTTTTGCCATGTTGCAAAGATAGTAATTTTCGTACAAGGTTTACTGCCGGATACAGCAGTAAACCGGCCGGAACTACTGCGGCCATTGTTTTAAATAATTATTTTAAAAAAGATAAGTTCTTAAGTTATATCTTATCCAGTACGCCATCCACAATGCCATACGCTACTGATTCTGTGGCATCCATCCAGTAATCCCTATCAAAGTCTTTCATGATTTTTTCAAAAGTTTGTCCACAGTTTTCGGCCAAAATACGGGCGCCCATTTCTTTGGTTTTCATCATTTGTTCTGCCATTATTTCCAAATCGGCACTGGTGCCCTGGCCGCCGCCGCTTGGCTGGTGTATCATTACTTCGCCATGAGGGAAAATAAAACGACGACCCCTGGTGCCGCCACTCAATAAAATACTGCCCATACTTGCTGCCATACCCATACAGATAGTGCTTACCGGGCTGCTGATCATTTTCATAGTGTCGTACACTACCATGCCACTGGTAACCATACCGCCGGGGCTGCTGATGTAGAAAGTAATTTCTTTGCCAGGGTCAAGTGCTTCCAAATAAAGCAGGCGTGCTGTAAGGTCTTTGCAGCTTTTATCATCAACTACGCCCCACAAAAATATTTTGCGTTGCTCAATAAATTTTTTGTCGAACTGCCACCCGCTCATCATTTTCTCCATGGGGTTTTCGGGCATTTCTTTGGGTGTTTCTTCGTCTTCGTTGCGAAAGCGGAATTGATTATTGTATAAATTCATTTTAAAATGTTTAGATGGTTTAAAATGTTTAGATGGTTTAGTGTGCCAAATAATACATTGTTGTTTAAAAGTACAATATTGAAATTTTGTACAAGAGTGGTTATTAATTCTTTTTACTAAAAAGAATTAATAACAAAATCATATTTGCCAATGAAGCCAAATAGTAGTACAAAAACTAGACTCAAAAAAATTGAAATTAATTTAGTCACTCCTTTAGGCCTGTCCCGATTTTTATCGGTAGGGTGGGGGCACTAATCCTTCTTAGCTTTTCTTGGGTTGATGGTTAATACTTCATCAACAATACCATACTCTTTTGCTTCAAGGGATGTCATCCAGAAATCCCTGCCACAATCGGTTGCTACTTTATCAAAGGGCTGGCCAGTGTGATGGGCAATTACATCGTACAATTCTTTCTTTATTTTTTTTACTTCGTTTACAGTGATTTCGATATCACTTGCCTGTCCGCCGGCGCCTGCACTTGGCTGGTGCAACATGATGCGGCTATGTTTTAAAGCAGTGCGTTTGCCCGGAGCTCCTGCACACATCAATACAGCAGCCATACTTGCGGCCATACCGGTGCAAATGGTGGAGATATCGGGTGTTACAAACTGCATGGTATCGTACATGCCCAAACCTGCATATACACTGCCTCCCGGCGAGTTGATGTACATCTGTATGTCTCTTGTACGGTCGGTACTTTCAAGAAATAAAAACTGGGCGGTGATGATATTGGCTACTTCTTCACTTACAGCGTAGCCCATAAAAATAATCCTGTCCATCATCAAACGGCTGTACACATCCATTACTGCGATGTTCATTTGCCTTTCTTCAATGATGTTAGGGGTGAGGTTGGTTATACCAGCCGAGCCACCAAAAAGGGGTGATTGGGTATTGAATTTATTAGCGTTTTTCTTTTGATAATCATCCAATAAGTTACTGCTGATGCCTCGGTGGTGTACCGCATATTTTTCAAATTCTTTTCCAACATTCATGTAAATAATTTTTAGAATGACAAATATAGTTGATTGCAATACCCAAATAATGTGCTATAAATAAAATGCGACAAAAAGTCGGAAGAGCGAACAGTAATTGAGATTTGTGATTTAGCATTATTTAAACAGATTTAAACAGTTTAAGTTGACCTTATTTTACTCATTCAATAAAAAATAAAATTTTCAAACCTATTCCATTTTTTAAATAATTAGCCGTTTACGCTTGGTTGTTACTAAAATAATTTACCAGCAACAAAGCTTTCGATTGGCCAATAACTTCCGCCAACTCATCCAGTGTTTTTGCCTTAATATTCTTTACCGATTTAAATTTTTTCAGCAACGTATCAATGGTGGCTTTGCCGATGCCTTCAATATCTTCCAGCTCGTTTTTAAAGCTGCCTTTACTGCGTTGGTTGCGGTGAAACGTAATGCCAAAGCGGTGTACCTCGTCTCTAATTCTTCTTATCAGCTTCAGGCTATCACTGTCCCAGGGTAATTTTAGTGATTCAGTATCGCCATAAAAAAATAGCTCTTCTTCATTTTTTGCCAGGCCTACAACCGTTACTTTTCCTGCAAGTCCCAATGCCTTGATGCTTTCCATGGCGGCACTCAACTGCCCTTTACCGCCATCAATGATAATGAGTTGCGGCATTGGTAAACTTTCTTCTATTACTCTTTTGTAACGGCGGTGTACCACTTCCGTCATGGTTGCAAAATCATTGGCACCCACTACTGTTTTTACATTGAATCTTCTGTAATCATTTTTACTTGGCTGGCCATTTTTAAAACAAACCATTGCAGACACAGGGTAGCTGCCCTGGAAATTGGAGTTATCAAAACATTCAATATGCATTGGTAATACTGACAGGTGTAGGTAGCTTTGTATCTCCTCCAGCACGGTATTAATTTGTTGATCCGTTTTATCCTCCAGCAACAACATTTTATTTTTGTGTAAATCTGCTTTAAAGTAGTTTACATTTTTTTCTGACAGTTCTAACAACTTTTTCTTATCGCCAGCTTTGGGTATCGTCATACTGACGGTTTCATCCGGATAATCAATCACAAAAGGAAGAATAATTTCTCTGGCTTCACTGTTAAAAGTTTCCCTCATTTGTGCGATGGCAAATGCCAATACTTCAGCTGCATTCTCATCTAATTTTTTTTGCAGTATAATAGTTTTAGTAAGTATGATGCTGCCGTTGGTTACTGCCAGGTAATTTACATAGGCCGTATCACCTTCTTCTAAAATGCTGAATACATCTACCGTGCCGGTGCGTTCGTTTACTATGGCCGAACCGGCTTTGTAAATTAGCAGGTGTTCAATTTTCTTTTGTATAATGGAAGCCTTTTCAAATGCCATATCTTCTACCTGTTGCTGCATTTCTTTTTTTAAATGCTGGATAACAGGGGAGAGATTGCCTTTTAAAATATCCTTTAGCCTGCTAAGGTTCTCATCATAATCCGACAATGTTTGCAGGGCTTCGCAGGGACCTTTGCAGTTGCCAAGGTGGTATTCCAAACAAACTTTAAACTTCTTTTTTTCAATATTGCCAGCTGTAAGGTTTAGCTTACAGGTTCTTAAAGGAACCGTCTGTTTTATAAAGTCCAGCAGTTCTCTTACTTTGCCCACTGAGGTAAACGGGCCAAGGTATTGCGAGCCGTCATTGATTTTTCTACGGGTAAAAAACACCCTGGGAAAAGGTTCTTTTTTAATAACGATGTAGGGGTAAGTTTTATCATCTTTCAGGTTAATATTAAAAAGTGGCTGAAAGTTTTTAATTAATGAATTTTCCAGTAAAAAGGCATCCTGTTCACTGTTTACAATGGTGAATTCTATTTTACGGATCCGTTGTACCAGCTCGTGTGTTTTGTAACTGGTAAAGGTTTTGGAGAAATACGAACCAACTCTTTTGCGTAAACTTTTTGCCTTTCCTACATACAACAAATCATTTTTAGCATCATAGTATTTATAAATGCCGGGCTCAATTGGTATGGTAGATGATATGTCGGAAAATTCCTGCTGTGTCATGAAAGATTGTATAGGATTATGCTAAGCTCTGGGAAAATAAATGTTTAGAAGAATATTGTCAATCACCAAATCCCCACACAAACTGTTCTTCTTTTACCAGTTCAGTTTCGCCCGTTGGTTTATTTAAAATGGTTACAATTTTAGCCCATTTATCAGTAACCCAGGTCAATTGCAAAGTAAATATTTCGGCTCCCTGCTTTACCTGCCTTACCATATACACCCTTTTTACCTTGCCCACTTGCTGCTTAACATATACATCCCAATGCCTAATTGAAATGCTGTCCGGAAGGGACCCTTTAGGTTCGTAAGTAAATGTTATTGCATCTAAACCCTTGTCGTTAAATTTAGATTCCTTAAAAAATCGGGTAAGGTTAGTAGTATTAATTTCCTGTGTAAAAAAATCCTCCAATAGGGGAGGCACAGTTTCCTTTTTTATCCAAAAAGAATCTGATTTCCCTTTGATGGTAACAATACGTAAAACGGTTACGGGTGATGAATCCAACGCCATCAACTGCCCTTTTAAAAAGGAAGTGACCGGGAAAAATTCTATGGTGCTGTCATTAATTGCGGCAGCTTGTTCAGCTTGTTTAGTTTTACTACTGCAACTATATAAAAAGAGTGCGGCCAGGCTATACAAAATCATCTTTTTCATATAGCAAAAATAGCCTGAAACATACTGTAAAACAAAAAACCACTGCAGGTACGGGGCAGTGGCTTT
This sequence comes from Chitinophagaceae bacterium, assembly GCA_043745055.1. Classification (GTDB taxonomy): domain Bacteria; phylum Bacteroidota; class Bacteroidia; order Chitinophagales; family Chitinophagaceae; genus Ferruginibacter. Next base: position 8,263 of record JAYTTM010001052.1, read on the forward strand.
TTGTTTTTAATTGTGCTCTTTGGAGCTAGGGAATAACGTATTAGCAGATAAAAAATTGTGACGTTCCTGTCACAGAATTACATTTCATCAAAGTTTTTTGCTGATGCCAATTTTTAAACCATAGCCTTGTAAACATTCTTCGATAGTAAACATTTTGCTGTTGGTTGAAAAAAGCTGGGTTCTAAACTGTGGACCAACCTGCAATGTATAGCCATCTTTTTTAAATGACAGATAAGTTTCAAATCCTGCGTTCATGTTAAAATGGTTAAGCATGGAATTGTCTTTTACGTAATTCCTTCTGTCGGAAGATAACAGGTAAGATTTTCCGGTTACTACATAAGTTGGTTGAATTGTAGCACCAGCATACCACTCAAAATTGTCGTTGCCTGCAAGCTTGATATCCAGCCCCATTGGTATTGAAATCTGTACAGTTTGATTGTGCAATTTTACTGCATCCAGTCCAACCCTGTTTGAAAATGGAGTAGACCTAAAAACTTCATACAATACATCATTGGTACTCCTGTTCATGCTAAGTGATGTGGCTGTTGGATGATGATTATCAAATGCATGGATTGCATACCGTGTATAATTTAATTGAAATCCAGCTTTCAATTTTATTCCTTTTGGTAACTGGTAGAGCCAGTTGAAGCCCATTTCAAAACCAAGTGAAGGTGATTGGGTAACACTATTGTTAACATCAGTGTTATTGATATAACTGTTATTGGAATTTAACCCCCTATTTTTACCAGCTGCGTTATCGTGTAACTGCCTGTAAACTATTGATGGGGTAATGTATGCCTGGGTTTCAACTCTACCTTTCCATTTTTTTGTTGCTGGTTTGTTGTACAAAGCATAGTTTTCAATCCATGACCTGTCGTCCGGATTAATGTTGGTTTTATTTGCTAATGGAGTGCCTGCAGTTCCAATGCTGATTTTTGCAAGCGCTGTTTCTGAAATTGAATTTTTTGATGTTGCCTCAACCTGCATTACAATTACATTAATATCATTTTCATTGCTGAGGCGCTTGTTCAGCACTTGTGATAATTCTTCTTTTTCAGTTAAATTTTCTACGTTGGCAATAATGCTTTTTTCTACTGCAACACTGTTGTTTGTAGTTGTGCTTGCAAATGTTGGTTTATCAGATGCTTGTACTTTGTAAACAACAGAGCTGCCCTTAACATCATTTACATACACTTTGCTGGCCGGCGAAGTTAAACCTGATTGGGCAGTGTTCAACAAACGATGGCTATTGATAAGAGACGATTTGATGTTAATGGCAGATAGATTTTCATCAGCTAATATATTGGAATTGCTAATGCTAATGCTCTTATTCACCGCTACAGGGCTATTAGTTTTAACCGTTGTAAAAGCTGGGTTGGCTAAATAAGTTGAAGGAGGAGCAACTTTGTTTTTAGCTGTTAAGTTATCAGTTTTGCTGATTAAGTTAAGAGCCGATAAAAAAGTTTCGTTCGATAAGATTGAAAACGAATTAGCGGAATAAGTAGATCTGTTAGCTATGTTTGTATTCGTAAGTTGAGATTGAGCAATTGTACCACGGGTATCTGTTGTATTTAAATAACCAACCAGGAACAAAGTAGTTAGTAGTACAATACACATTGAAATTGATGGCCATTTTCTGCCGGGGTGAAGATTGTTGTATACACTATGCCAAACCCTTTGGGATGGGTACATCCTAAAATCATCAGATTGCTGTTGTATAAAATCTTCAAAACTCACCATATCAGGGTTGTTTTCCATTAGCACAAGCGTTCGTTAGTTGTTTTGGTTTATTTCGGTATTAGTTATTAGCCATTGCAATTTTGCCATTAATGGCTTTTTCTTTTGGCTTATTTATAATTCTCTTTTTTATTAAAACATCTTCCAGCATTGCCTTTGCCCTGGTGTATTGTGACCTGCTCGTACTTTCTTCAATATCCAGCATATTACCTATCTCTTTGTGAGAATAGCCCTCAATTGCATATAAATTCAAAACAGTTTTATAACCCAATGGAAGCAGGCGTATACATTCTACCACTTCTTTCGCCTGCATTATAGATGGTATATTTTCTTCTCTAACGCTTAACCCACTTGCCTGAACGATATCTACACTATCAGAGAACTTTTTATTCTTCTTTAATACATTGATACAGGTATGAACAACTATGCGTCTGATCCATCCTTCAAGGGCACCTTCGTTTCTAAACTGCTGTATCTGGTAAAATACTTTGATGAAACCCTCTTGCAGCATGTCTTCAGCATCCTCCCTGTTTTTTGCAAACCTATAGCAAACCCCTAGCATGCGGGGGCTAAATCGGCTATATAAAGCATCTTGGGAGGCGGCATCGTTTCTAAGACATCCAGCCAGCATTTGCTCTTCAGTCATATTTGTGCTTGGTTTACACCATAAATATAGGCAAATTGATTTGCTTATTAGCTGCATGTCTAAAAAAAAGAGGGTTAAATGGTAAAACATTTAACCCTCTTTAAAATTTTGGCCTAAAAAATTACAGTGTAGCCCTAAGCGTAACAAAATAATTTCTTCCACCTGCAGAAAAGCCGGAGGCAAAATAGCGGTAGTTTCTATCAAAAATATTTTCTACCCCAAGTTGTAATTGCAATGCTTTGGTTATAGTAACATTACCTCTCCAATTAACTGTTACCCACGACGGGAAACCATCGGCAGTGCCGTATTGGGCATTGTCTTCGCCAGATGCATTCATTTGATTCAAATGCTTCCAGCTATTGTATAAAACTGAAAATTCGGTGTTGAAAGTCTTATATCCGTACTTTAAACTGGTTTTACCGTAAACAGGAGGAATATGATCTAGCGGAATACGGGATACTTTTTTATTAACCAGCAAATACGTACCGTTGGATTGTTTCTCATAAACAGGAGATACTTTAGATGCATCTGCATCAAAACTGCCATGTGTAAAAGAAATGGTACTTGCTAAGGATAAGCCATTAATTATTTCAGCATTGAAACCTGCCGTAAAGCCATAAAGGCTTGCCTTATTTACGTTTTGACTTGCCAATACCTGACTGATGGTGCCATTGTAATTGATAGAATCCTTCCCATTTAATTGATAAGGGGCTTTTACAATTGCATTGGTGAACATTGTATAAAAACCAGTTAGTTCAAAACTGATTTTTTCTCCAATTTTTTGCTGAATAGAGATGTCTGCATTGTAAGTGTATTCTGGTTTTATATCTGCATTAGGTACCACTACCTGTTTTGCCGCAGTAGCGGATTCAAATATCTTTAAATCATCCAGGTTGGGTGCCCGGAAACCGGATGAAATAGTAGCCCTTAACAGGGTGTTTTTAGATGCAGTGTAAACCAGGCCAATATTAGCCGTAATGGCAATGTTATTTTGTGTTACAGTTGTATCGGGTAGTTTAAAAAATGAATTGTCTTTAACAGCACTTTTAAGGTGTACGAATTGTAAACGAATACCATCATTCAACACCAATTTCTGGTTGCTGAATTTGTATACATGCTGTGCAAACATAGCAATGTAATTCATGTTGTTTTTACCGTCCGGATAACGGGTGTCTAATTTTGTTTCTGCCCCTGTAATAATATTTCTGCGAAAGGCAGTTGATTTTACATCATTGAGTTGCAAATCAACACCAACAGCCAGCTCGTTGTTACCCATTATTTTTCTGCCGCTGATGGTGGTACCAAATACTTTTACATGTTCAATCCTGCTATCAAAACGATCGTAGCGCCTGAACTCCCTTGTGTGCCTGCTTTCTTCAATATCCTGGTAATTAATATTGACTTTTAATGCATCAAAGCCCAATGCTTTTTCTGCATTTAATTCATAAGCAGCCAGCAATCTTTTTTGCGGCCCATAGAACCATTCCGCAAAACGAAGCCTGTTGTTTTTTATATCCTGCAACCTGTCGTAACGGGGCACGTTGTTGGTGTTGGAAAATTGGAAATTCAATGAGTGGGTTAAGTGTTCATTTTGTTTAAACAATAATTTCTGCAGGATGTCCCATTGTTTATAACCGGAAAACTTTTGTACCCTTTTGTCGCTGTTGGCTACTATTTCATCTATTGCATTGTTGGTAACAACAAATGAATCCCTGCTGCCAAAGTTGGGGTACTTCTGCGGGTAGTTGCTGCCCATTTTCATATCACCAAAATTGCTGAAGTTGTAGGATTGCAGCCAGGCAAGTTTTTTGCCACCAATACTGGCATCAACATGAAAAGTTTTTTCGTTGTTTACCGAACTATACCGGCTAAATGCAGATCCGGTAACAAGCGTTTTATTTGTTCCAGACAATACCGGTGATTTTGTAATTAAATGGACAGCGCCTCCCAATGCATCGCTACCGTAAATGGTAGAGCTGGGGCCATACAGCACTTCTATTCTGCTTAGCATATTTTGATCTGCAGTTATGATGTTTTGTAAATGGCCACTCCGGTAAATGGCATTGTTCATTCTTACACCATCTATAACTATTAAAATCCTGCTTGCTTCAAAGCCCCGTATAACAGGGCTGCTGCCGCCTTGCTGACTTTTTTGTACAAATACTTTGCCTGTACTTATTAGTAAATCACCGGTATTTTGTGCATTTGTCTGGGCAATGGTTTTTGCACTTATTACGTCGATTAATTGAGCGATATTTTTTTTCTTCTCTTTAAAATTATTGGCAGAAATTACCACTTCATCCATTGTAATATTCTTCTGAGCAGTATCTGCTACAGGTATGTTTTGCGCATGAGTAGTTGCTGTCACCATATATGACAGCAGTACTAAATAGATTTGTTTCATTAAGTAAATATTGGTAAACAGGCTATGTTTATTATGAGCAAGCCCATCATGAATTATGAGTATAATTGTGGAGACTGTTTAATAAGAGCTTTTCTAAAAATTCACCTTTTCCTCTCTTTTGGAGAGGAATTAAAGTTGAGTTCAAATAAAAAATGAGTTTTTAGAGATGCCATTAACTCAAATTCCTTGGTGGAGGTGTAACTATAGGGTAATACATGGAAACAATTGTTTCATCAACCGGAGGTAAATTATTACCATCAATAAAAATAAATTGCAGGCTTACAAAAATATGATCCGGCGTATTGGTAAATGCGGGAGAAAAAAAAGATTTTAGCAATAACAATTGTAACGGGCCAGGTATATCATTTTTATTGTTAGCAATTTGTAAATAGTTTGTTTTAAGTAATTCCTCCTCTTCATCAAATAAGCCGGTAACGGAAATAGAATCTAAAGTAATTGTATAGGTTTTAACATCAAATAATTTGCCTTTTATTAATAACTCTTTTCCTTCTTTTATCCACTGCAGGTCACCTCTAGAAAAGTTGTAAGTGTTAACATAACTCTGCTCTATTTTTTCGAACATGCTGTGCTGTACCAATAGCTGTTTTACCAAATAACTAAAAGTAAAAAACAATGGAACGGATACCAAAAATAACATCCATCCGGCTAATATTTTTTTATATGATTTTTTTATTTTTTGCAAACTGGCACGAGGGATTTTTATTGCTTCTTCTTAAGACTATCAGCAGGGTATTTTTGTTGCATGGAACCACTTAAAGCTTTCGCCCAATTTGAAAGGGAAAGCTTTTTTGGCTCACTTAAAACAGCATTTCTGTGTATGATGGTGTAAGAGCCCAGGGGCATTTCATCTTCTTTTAACTGTTCAATAATTTCCCCCAGCTTTTTATACTGCCGCCTTAAACTGTACCTGGCAAATTCGTTAAAGTTTATTTCTTTTTTGCCTTCT
>JAYTTM010001053.1:0-3726 GCA_043745055.1 Chitinophagaceae bacterium
GTAAGGAGTGCACAGGCAGCTTAACTGATAAATTGATGCTAACCCCCTAAACATTTTCTAAACAGCTAACCCTTTTTCTACGGTTTATATTTTGCCTCCCTAAAAATGGTTTCTGCATCTGTATTAATTAATTGCTGTAAGGTTGTTGCAGAGTTTTTCTGCATATATTTTTTTACAATTTGCCAGCCTGCAAATGATCCGATATTGCCGGGAGAACCAGCGCCTAATTCTTGTGTAGAGGGGCCTTCATCAACGTAGTTTTTCACAATGTTTTTGTCGATACTTTGCAGCAGGTTGTTTTTTATAAACATATCCCATATAACTGCTTCATGTGCATTGCAATCTTTAAATTGATCTTCGGCGTAACCAATCAGTTTATATTCTGCTGTTTTGGGTAATAATTTTTGTAATATATACAGCCGCTTGCCTTTCTCAATCATTTGATTTACCAATGGCTTGTCATCATCTTTTTCCGGATAAATATCTGCTGCTATATTTTTTATTGCATTGATAGTTATGTAATCAGGCTCAAATCGCCGGGAGATATATTCCGGGTAAAACTGTTGTACCATTTCAGTTTTGTATAATGGATAATCTTTACCTAAATGATGGTGTAATCCTACTACTAAACCTTCAGGCGCCAGGATATCTCCAAAGCCATCAGGCGGGCCGATATAAGTGATGATTTTTTCTGGTGTTTTATAATCCGGGAAATAGTATTTAACTAATTGTAAGGCAAACTTTATTTCATTCTCATAGGTTGAAAATTCGGGGAACTTTTTTTCAACATCATTGTATAGTAATCTATAAGCTTTTATAAAGCCATTTACATAAGTAGCCGCTGTATCTGTCGGCCACTGCGGATCTACATTTAATATCTTTATTAAAAAGGTATTGGTAAATGCAGGGTTATCGGTTTGCAAATGCCTTATGTACATCGGTAGGGAAACAGCACTGGTATCAAATAAATTTCTTTCAAAACGCTCTGTACTCAGGTTAATTTTTATGGCTGAAACATCAGGTGTTTTATTGTTGTTACTGCAGGAAAATAATAAACTGATGATGCCGGTTATTACAAATAATCTTTTCATATTGTATTGCTATAGGTACGAAAGTACATGATTGATACTGAAAATGTAACAAACAATCTTTCATAATGTATCCTTAATTTTTGGTAAACCACCTTCTTACAATTGATACCGTATTTGAAAAAGGCATTGAGTTTAATACTGTAATTCCATTTTGGCAATTAAGGCAAATGCAAAAAATTGGGCAACTCCATCCTCCACACTAAAATCAATGATTTTATTCTTGTAAATTCGTGCAAATAGCGGAAAACTTACAAAACATGAAAATATTTCTTGCACAACAAAACTATCACATCGGCAATTTTGAACATAATACACAGCAAATTATTGAGGCAATTAAAGATGCTAAAAAACAAGGTGGCAACATTATCGTATTTAGCGAATTGTGTGTATGTGGTTACCCGCCAAGGGATTTTTTAGAATTTGATGACTTTCTTGAAAAATGTAATAAAGCAATAGATACTATAAAAGTTCATGCCGATACCATTGCTGTAATAGTTGGCGCACCAGCTAAAAACAATATTAAGCAAGGAAAAGATTTATTTAATGCAGCTTACTTTTTAGCTGATAAATCCATTAAAAATATTGTACACAAAACCTGCCTGCCTACCTACGATGTGTTTGATGAATATCGTTATTTTGAACCGGCTTACGAATGGAATATCATAGATTATAAAGGAAAGAGAATAGCACTAACTATTTGTGAAGATATATGGAATTTGGGCGATAATCCCCTGTACCGAATTTGCCCAATGGATCAGTTAATGGAGCAACATCCCGATGTGATGATTAATATTTCTGCCTCGCCATTCGACTATACACACGACGAAGACCGCAAGGCAACAATTAAAGCCAATGTGGTAAAATACAAACTGCCTATGTTTTATTGCAATGCAGTTGGGAGTCAAACAGAAATTGTTTTTGACGGGGCCTCATTGGCATTTGATAAATACGCCAACCTCTGCGGACAATTACCAACTTTTCAATCAGGCCTGCAATCATTTATTTTAAAAGAGGATGGCACCATTGCTGAGCCAATTATTGAGCCGGCAAGCCGCATGCCTGATAAAGAATTAAATCCGGTGGCATTAGAAGAAAGTTTGAATATTGCCCAGGTACATGATGCTATTGTAATGAGCATTAGAGATTATTTTAGCAAGATGGGTTTTAGCAAAGCCATCATTGGCAGCAGCGGCGGCATAGATAGCGCTGTTACCATTGTCCTCGCCTGCACCGCCCTGGGTGCAGCAAATGTTCGGGCAGTATTAATGCCATCACCATATTCAACAGGCCACTCTGTTAGCGACGCAGAACAACTTAGTAAAACATTGGGTAACCCCTATGATATTTTACCTATCAAAAATATTTATGAGGCATTCCTAACTGAACTAAATCCGGTTTTCAACAACCTGCCTTTCAGTGTTGCCGAAGAAAATATTCAAAGCCGTACAAGGGGAAATTTGCTGATGGCCATTGCCAATAAGTTTGGTTATATCTTACTCAATACATCTAATAAAAGTGAACTGGCTACAGGCTACGGCACACTCTATGGTGATATGGCCGGCGGCCTCGGTGTGTTAGGCGATTGTTACAAATTACAGGTGTACGAGCTGGCAAAATACATCAATCGTACAAATGAAATTATACCAGCAAATATTATTTCCAAGCCGCCATCTGCAGAGCTGAGGCCAGGCCAAAAAGATTCGGACTCCTTGCCGGATTATGCTGTGCTGGACAAAATTTTATTTCAATACATAGAAAGAAGAAAAGGGCCGAAAGATATAAAAGCACAAGGCTTTGATGGTGCTTTGGTAGACAGGGTTTTAAAAATGGTGAATGTAAATGAATACAAGCGCAACCAGTTTTGCCCCATCATCCGTATTTCTCCCAAAGCATTTGGTGTTGGCAGAAGGGTGCCGATTGTAGGTAAATATTTGAGTTGATGTTTGGACAAATTTGCAATCCGATTGCATATTTGTCCAAACATATTCAGGTTGAAATTGTCCATAATATCAAACCGGAATTCTAATATTTCAGCAGTTGATTCATCATTCCATTTAACAATATTTTACCCCATTACACATTACGGCAGTGTTTTTGTAAATGCTTTGTTAGTATTTTGTGCAAATTATAAATAAATTATTTTTGTCATTTTAGAAAACCCTTTTCGCCTGTGGCGGAATATAGCTTACAATTATGGTACAAACAGCCGAAGATATTCGCTTATTAAATGAAAAAATCAGTCATGCTACTGGTTTTGTAACCCGGATAAATGATGAACTTAACAAAGTAATTGTAGGGCAGCAAACAATGATTGAGCGGCTTATGATTGGGTTATTGAGTAACGGTCATGTGTTGTTAGAAGGTGTGCCCGGATTAGCCAAAACACTGGCAATAAAATCACTTTCCCAGGCCATTCATGCAAACTTTAGCAGGATACAGTTTACACCCGATTTGCTGCCTGCAGATGTGGTGGGTACGATGATTTACAACCAGGCAAAAAATGAATTTATGGTTCGAAAAGGCCCCATCTTCTCCAACTTTATTTTAGCAGATGAAATAAACAGGGCACCGGCAAAAGTGCAGAGTGCCTTGCTGGAAGCCATGCAGGAAAGACAGGTTACTATTGGTGACACAA
>JAYTTM010001054.1:0-3723 GCA_043745055.1 Chitinophagaceae bacterium
GACAGGCTGAATGTGAAAAAGTTTTAATTGCCTTCCTGCTGTTTCCTCTTATTTTCGATACGTAATTATGAAGTATAGTTTTGTAACCATAGAAGGAAATATCGGTGCTGGTAAAACCACCCTGGCCAATTTATTAAGCAAACATTATAATGCCCGGCTGATATTGGAACAATTTGCCGATAATCCTTTTTTGCCCAAATTTTACGAAAGTCCGGAACAGTATGCATTTCCGCTGGAACTTTTTTTTATGGCGGAGCGTTATAAACAATTGAAAGATCTGCTGCAAACAAAAGATATGTTTCAAACCATTACTGTGTCTGATTATCTTTTTACCAAATGCTTATTGTTTGCAAAAGTAAATTTACCTGTGGAAGAGTTTCGGCTGTATCAAAAATTATTTGATATTATTAACCCACAAATTTTGCAACCCGATATTTTAATTTACCTGCACAGCCCGGTTAGTAAATTAAAGGAAAATATTAAAAAAAGAAACCGGCAATACGAACAAGGTATTGCCAACGACTACCTTTTTAACCTGCAGGAAACCTATACACAATACATAAAACAACATCATATAAAAACACTTTTTGTAGATACATCTAATGCCGATTTTTTAGAAAACCCGGCACACCTTAAAACCATTGTTGATGCGTTAGACAAAGAGTATGAAGATGGCCAGCATTTTATTGCTTTGCCTTAATAAATAATGGAAGCCTATTTATTTACCTTTATATTAAAATAAAACAGCTGTTGGATACACCTATTATTACCGTTTTAAAAATTAAAGAATTCAGAAATTTTATTTTGGGGCGTTTTACCTTCATAATGGGCCTGCGTATGATGGGCACCTTAGTTGCCTGGTGGATGTATGAATTAACGGGAGATGCTTTTTATATTGGCATGATTGGTCTTGCAGAAGCGATACCGGCCGTGAGTCTTTCTTTGTATGCTGGTTATGTAGTTGATAAAACAGAAAAAAGAAAATTGCTGCTCCGGGGAGTTTTTCTTTTTGGAATTTGTGCCCTCATTCTTTTAGGCACTTCTACCCATTGGTTTCAACAAGCCTTTGGCACCAAGCTTATTATTATCAGCATCTATTGTATCATTTTTTGTACAGGTATTATCCGTTCCTTTTCAGGCCCGGCATTTGGTGCTATGATTGCCTCTTTAGTGCCAAGAAACTTATTAATAACTGCTTCGCAATTAAGCTCAACCAGCTGGCTTATTGCAAGCATAACGGGGCATGCCATTGCTGGCTTTTTAATAGCCTGGCTGCACATTACCGGAACTTTCATTGTAATAGTTTCTTTAATTTTTATGGGCCTGTTGTTACTTTCTAAACTTAAGCCAAAGCCGGCTGGCATTTCATCAGAAACAAAAACACTGGAGGCCGTAAGTGAAGGGTTAAAATATGTTTTTAAAACAAAAGAATTACTGGCAGCATTATCACTCGATTTGTTTGCAGTATTATTTGGTGGGGCAGTGGCGATGGTACCGGTTTATGCCAAAGATATTTTACATGTTGGGCCTATTGGGTTTGGCTGGCTTAATGCCGCTTCGGATATAGGCTCTATTATTATGGTAATAGGTTTAACGGTATCACCAATGAAAAGAAAGCAAGGGTTAAAACTTATATTTGCTGTTGCAGGCTTTGGGGTTTGTATTATCATTTTTGGTATATCCAAATGGTACTGGCTTTCGTTTGTAGCCTTACTTGCAAGTGGTGTGCTGGACGGTGTAAGTGTAGTTGTAAGAAGCAATATCCTGCAACTAAAAACCCCTGATGCATTAAGAGGCAGGGTGATGAGTGTAAACTCAATGTTTATTAATTCTTCGAATGAAATAGGGCAGTTTGAAAGCGGTGTGTCTGCCAAATTAATGGGCGTTATTCCTTCGGTGGTATTTGGTGGATGTATGACTATTGCGGTAGTAGTTGCTACCTGGTTTAAAGCACCTTCGTTGAAGAAACTGGAGTATTAAAAGCCCCTCTAAATCTCCCCAAAGGGGCGACTTTTGGACTCTTTATAAGGTTGCATTCTAAATGGGTGCCACCCTTTCTAATTTTCAAAATTCTTTTATCAAGGTTGGCAAACCTTTAATACAAGTGAGAGAATTTAGAACACTTTAAAAACAAGCTTACTTTAGCTTAGGAATTAGCTATAACTTTCACCAAAATCTTTTTTTATGCAACGCAGAACATTCATTAAAAACAGCAGTTCAATTTTAGCTGCTTTGGCCTTATTTAGTAACAAAACATTGTCACAGTTTTTAGCAGATACTACCTGGACAATAAAAATGCTTACAGATGATATTGGTGTATTTACTGAAAAAGGTGGTACCATAATGTTTATGCTTTCTAAAGAAGGTATTGTGGTGGTTGATGCTCAGTTTCCCGAAACATCGCAGCATTTAATAGATGAATTAAAAAAGAAAAGTGAACAACCTTTCCGCCTATTGATTAATACTCACCATCATGGAGATCACACTGCTGGTAATATTTCTTTTAAAGGATTGGTAAAGCATGTGCTTGCGCATGAAAACTCAAAAATTAATCAGGAAAAAGTAGCAAAGGAAAAAAAGAATGTGGAGCAGCAATTATTTCCTGACCAAATATTTTCAACTTCCTGGTGTGAGACTATTGCTGATGAGGAAATATGCCTGCATTATTTTGGGGCAGGCCATACAAATGGAGATAGTTTAGTACAATTTAAAAAAGCCAATATTGTTCATTTGGGAGATTTGATGTTTAACCGTCGCCATCCATTTGTAGATAAAAGCGCAGGGGCAAATATGAGCAACTGGATTACTGTTTTGGATAAGGCACACGACACCTTTAATCGCAAAACAAAATTTGTATGTGGGCATGCTGCAACAGGCTATGATATTGTGGTTGGCCGTAAAGACCTACAGTTGTTCGGTGATTATTTAGGTAAAACTTTGCAGTTTGTAGAAACTTCCATAAAAGCCGGTAAATCAAAAGAGGAGATATTAAAAGCAACTAGCATACCCGGCGCACCGGAGCAATGGAAAGGCGATGGCATTGATCGGCCTATTGCTGCTGCTTATGCGGAATTAACTTTATGATAGAGGGGAACCAAGTTTATTGAATTACAAAATACTATTTCCCCATCTCCATCAACTTTTCCAGTACATAATAAACTGCCGGGCAAAAACTGGAGTTTTTTAAAGTAAGTGGTTGCCTTTTTAACAATACATCTTCGTTGGTGTAGGGAAAACGTTCGCAATCGGATGGTCGTACTTCGTAGATGCTGCAATAATTATCGGCGCCCAAAAAGGAGCATGGAGTTTCTCTCATTACGTAATCCCCTTCGGTGTCTACCCTAAGGTAATCATTGATAAGGTCGCCGTCTTTCATCTTTAAATGCTTGGCAATTCGTTTAATGTCCGGTGTTTTAAAGCGGGGCGAATAGCCTTTGCAACAGTTACCGCATTGAAGGCAATCAATTTTACTAAATGCCTCCTCGTGCAATGCAGGTATGGCTTTTAGCACCGTATTTTTATCGGCCCGGTGCAGGTAATTTTTGTATAGTTTTTGTCGGTCGCCCGATTTTTTTTCCCAGGCTCTTAATAATTCATCGCTCATAATTTCCATTGTTTATACGGATGTGCTTAATAGTTTATGCTCATTTTAACATCCATTTTTCCACAGCTGCAAAGTAACGAACATTATAGCAGCATATCTTGTTGTGTTGATGTAATTTT
>JAYTTM010001055.1:0-3713 GCA_043745055.1 Chitinophagaceae bacterium
AGGTTTTCAATTGCCTCATCAACCATAATGAGGCAATTGGCTTTGGCAAAAGAGCTTAGGCGGTAACTTTCCTGTGCACCCAGTGCAGTGGCTGTTTTATCATCAAATGTACCTTTTAAAAAACACGTAAGTCCTGCAGGTTTACTGATAGACTTACCTAACGGAACTACTAAAGTTTTTATTCCTTTTGTGGTACAGCAAAGTTGTTGCAAAGCAGGTATAACATATTCATAAAAGCAAGTTAATACAGACGATGGATTGCCAGGCAAACCAAAAACTAACTGGTTATTTTTATTACCAAAATACATTGGCTTTCCAGGTCGTTGCTTAATGCGATGAAAGCATTTGCTTATACCACAATCGGTAGCTGCCTGCAACACAAAATCATAATCACCAACGCTGATGCCGCCGGTTAGCAGCACCACATCGCTTTGTAATAATGCATCCTGTAAAATGGCAGTTAATATTTGCAGGTTGTCATCTGCCCGATATATTTTTACATTATTTAAACCTAATTGTTGTAAGGCTGCAGATAAGGTAAAAGAATTTGATTCGTAAACTTGACCAAGTGTTAAAGGTTCGCCAGGTTGCTGTAACTCTTTACCGGTAACAATAATGCTGATAACAGGTTTTGGAAATACTAACACTTTGTCAATACCAAAACCGGCTAAATAGCCAACAGCAGCAGGGGAGAGGATGGTACCCTTTTCCAGGGCTAGTTCACCTGCTTTAATTTCGGATCCCTTTGGACGAAGATTACCACCTTGTTTTAAATGGGCATCATTAATTTTCAGCATGCCATTTTCAATAAAAATTTTTTCCTGCATCACAATGCTGTCTGCACCATCTGGTACTGCTGCCCCGGTAAAAATCCGGATGGCATGTTGAGGTAATAATGTGTTGGTGAATGTATCACCTGCAGCCATTTCTCCTTCAATTTTAAGCAATTGATTTTGTTGCCATCCTTCAAACGAAAATGCATATCCATCAACCGACGATTGGTTGAAAGCTGGTATATCAATGGTTGAATAAATATCAGCTGCAAGTGCCATTCCTCCTGCATCTTGCAGCGTAACTTTTATTGGCTGCAAAGGAAAACTGGTTTCCTGTATAATTTTTTTTGCCGCTGCTACTGAAATCATTTTATTAGAATGGGTGGTATCGATTATAAAAAAGATTTAGCCGCCAATAGTAATCATGCTGCGGTTATGAATTTCCTCTGGGTGCAGGTGTTCAAAATCTGTAGTAAATTGTCCGCCCAATGCTTTGGCCTTGCTGCCAATACTTTGCTGTATCAGCGGTAGTACATTTTCACCATTTCTTAATGCGGTTAATAAATCTGTTTCTTCTTTAGAGAACAAACAGTTTTTCATTTTGCCATCAGCCGTTAACCGCATGCGGTTGCAGCCTTCACAAAATGGCGCACTCATGGTGCTTATTACGGCAAAGGTTCCTTTATGTCCCGGAACGGTATATTTTTTTGCTGTGTCATGTATATCATCCTGCAAACGGGTAACGGTATATTTGGATTCAACTACCTCCAGTATTTGTTGCCAGGTAAACACTTTATTACTGGTCCACTTGTTACCGCTAAAGGGCATAAATTCTATAAAACGCACGTGTACCGGAGTGTCTTTTGTCCATTCAATAAAATCATTGATCTCCCCATCGTTCAATCCCTTCATTACCACCACATTTATTTTTACATGAAAGTTATTTAGCAGCATCAGTTCAATATTATTATATACTTCTTTAAACTGATCACGCCGGGTGAGCAGTAAAAATTTATCCGGCTGCAAAGTATCCAGGCTAATATTAAGCGATTGTATGTTGGCATCTTTCAACACATCTACAAAATTGTGCAGCCTGGTAGCATTGGTAGTAAGGGTAAGAGATACCGGCAATTTGGAGAGTGCTAAAATAATTTTATCAGCATCCTTTCTCACCAACGGTTCGCCGCCGGTAAGCCGTATTTTATTTACACCTTCTGCTGCAAATATTTTAGCCAATGCAATTATCTCATCTACCTGCATCAGTTTTGATGCTGCAGAAAATTCATATTCCTCCTCCGGCATGCAGTAAAAACACCGAAGGTTGCAGTTATCTGTAAGCGATATCCGTAAATAAGTATGTGTTCTGTTAAAAGAATCTATAATCATTTAATAATTTTTAATTTCTAATCTACTAAAACGCTTCATTACACTAAAACGCTTACTGGTTATTGGTTCTAGCCCCTCTCCTTCGGAGAGGGGTTGGGGTGAGGTCATGCAGATACCTAGTAAGACAATATTTTTTTGGTACCCAGCATTAATTCTTTAATCAAAATCCTTGCGTCGCACTCTTGTACTTTTTCAGCTTTTCTAAAAAATTTTTTCAATGCTTATTTTAATTATGATGCAGCAATGTTTTGTAATCATCCTCCGTATCAATATCAATTTCACCCATCGGAAAATCAATAGCAGCCACCCATTCCGGATGATTTTTTAATATACTTTTTGCACCGGTATCTCCTTTTAGTTGCATCAATTCGCTAAAAATATTTGCATTAAATAATGCCGGAGTGCCTAAATTGTTTTTATAGTTGCTGGCAATAATTGACTTGCCTGTTTCAATATGTTTAGCAATTAAATCCTGTAATAGTTTTACAGTAACATATGGCTGATCGCAAACCATAATTATCACCGTATTTATAGCCGGCTCTATTTCCATTATTTTTTGTAGCCCGATTATTAAAGAGGATGCCATGCCTTCTTCCCATGCCTGATTGATTACAATGGTTGCCGGGTAATCTTTTATCTCTTTACTCATTAAGCCTGCATTTGCACCTACTATTACAACAATAGGATTTAATGTTGCATCTACAGCCAGTTTTACTGCATGTTCAAGTAGTGTGGTTCCTTTGTAAGGCAATAACTGTTTCGGCTTGCCCATCCGGGTTGAAGCTCCAGCGGCCAGCAAAACAATGCCACAAGTAAGTTTAGTATGTTTGTCTTCTGTAATAATTGTACCTGTTTTTAAGAGCTCGAAGTTAATCTTACTTCTTCAATTATAGAAGCCTCTCTGCAATGGATGGTTGTTGAAAAATCCTTCAAAGGTTTGCCTTTCTTATTAGCAAGTGTTGCTTTAATTTCTGCTATTATTGACAAAGCAATTTCTTCAGGCGTTTCTGCTCCAATATCCAGTCCAACCGGGCTGTGAATAACAGCTTGTTGCTGCTCAATCAGTTCCAGGCCTTCCTCTTTAAATTCATTTAATATTCTTTCCAGTTTTTTTATGGGACCAAGCATACCAATAAACACAATATCTTTTTGTATCAGTTCTTTCAACATGGCCTTGTCGTAATTATAATTGTGTGTCATCAATAAAAAAACGGTCTGCTTGTCAATATTTATTTGTGATAAAACGTTTTCTGGCTTCGCCACAATTATTTTGCAGGCAGTTTCAAATCTATCTTTATTGGCATTAGCCGCACGGCCATCTATAACGGTTGTTTCCCATCCAAGAATATCGGCCATTTGGGTGAGTGGTATCACATCGTTACCAGCACCAATAACAATGAGTGATAATGCAGGTTGAATCATTTCTATAAAAGCGGTAACTTCTTTTTGGGGAGTTATATAGTTTTTAAATACAGACTGTTTATTTGCCATTGCTAAAGAAGCATCTGCCAGTAAAATATCTTTCAATTGTAAATCATTGGTTTTTAAAACAAT
>JAYTTM010001056.1:0-3706 GCA_043745055.1 Chitinophagaceae bacterium
AAATACGAATTGGAAGCAAGAAATGCAGAGAATGAATGAGCTTTTCTGTTTAATGAATTTAGCCATCAGATGCAATTATTTCAACACCCATTCAATTGTGCCAAAATCGAAATGGTTGTCTATTACATCGGTCGTTAATAGCTGCCCTGCATCGTTTACAGATTGTATAGTTGTTTCAAATAACACACTATCTTTTTTTAATTGAACTCTATATCCTTTTTTAAATAAATGTTCATTGTATTGCTGCAATGTTTTTTCAAAAGAACCATTTAGCACATTTTCAACTTCGGCTAATACCTTTTGCTGAAGATTCTGCGCCAGTTCAGTACAATCAAAATGTTTACCTGTAATTTGTTTTAGCGATACTGGATTTATCAATGCTGCATCAAATTGGGATTGGTTAATATTAACCCCAATTCCGGCTACGGCATATTTCCAAATCATAGTATGCTGTTCCGGATATTGCTGGCTTTTGCTACCAATTACATTTTCTATCAATATGCCTGCTGCCTTTCTGTCACGCCAATAAATATCATTGGGCCATTTAATGCTGGTTTCATCACCTGCATGTGCACTAAAAAAATTAAAAGTTCCTAGTGCAACAGCAGCAGAAAGCTTAAACTGTTGAGATAAACTAAGTAAAGCAGGTTCAATAACAATACTGATGGCAATATTTTCGTCTTTACCTCCCACCCAATGCTTGCCACGCTGGCCTTTGCCGTTGGTTTGTTGCATACTAAAGTAAGAGTCACCGTGTTTCGCCATTCCTGCATGAACCTTTGCCATGGCATAGTTGTTGGTACTATCAACACTTTGCAATACGTTAAAAGTGGAAGCAACTGTAGCCATGCTGAAATGATTAGTAAAGAATTTGTATTTTTGAAAACATTTGCAAGCTACAGGCAACCGGCCATAAAATAAAGAAACCGGAAAAATCGTTTGTAAATCAGTAAGATGGATATCCATCGGGAAACAAATAATAAATGTATTAATTTGAACAAATTAGACGTATTAGCCAATCGTAAAAAAAGTAGTATTACAAGGTTAACGAGAAATACAAAGATTTTTAAAACCATCATCAATGCTATCCTGGAAAAAAAAGGGCAGAATATTGTAAGTCTGGACCTTAGAAAAATACCGGAAGCAGTTTCCGATTTTTTTATCATTTGTGAAGCAACTAACCCAACACAGTTGAAGGCAATTGCAGATTTTGTGGAAGAAGATGTAAAAGAAAAATGTGGTGAAGTTTCTTTTAAACATGAAGGCAGGCAAGGGCAGCAATGGATTTTGATTGATTATGTAAATGTGGTGGTACACATCATGTTGCCCGAACCAAGAAAATTTTATCAGTTGGAAGAAATGTGGAGCGACGCAGCTTCCCTGGAGCATAATTAAACATATACCATAAATACCCTACTAAATAATTAAATAGCACCCAATAATAATTTGTACACAATTTATATGGCAGACGAAAAGCAAACAGAAACCAGCAAGAAAAAAAGCCCTATTTTATCACCTCTTGGAGACGAAAGCCCGGCTGGTAAAAAGAAACCTAAGTTTAATATTTATTGGATTTACGGAATTGCCTTTGCGGCACTGATAGGTTATAACTGGATGAGGGGCGTAACAGTGGCAGGCGCCGAAACTTCGGAAGTGAAGTTTTATGAAATGGTTAAAACGGGCGATGTAGAAAAAACCAAAACCATACGTAACAAAAGTATTGTAAGGGTTTTTTTATATGCCGATTCCTTAAAAAGCCATGCTGCATTTTATCAGGAAACATTGGGAAAGCCAATGTATGAGGCGATGATGAAAAACCCAGGCGGACCTCAATTGTTTTTTGGTATAGCAAAAGACAAAACGATTGGCGAGTTGATGGTAGGTTTTTACGATAAAAATCCCAATGTACGTAAGGTGCCTGATTTTCCGGATGATGAGGGCGAATTGTTTGGGCAAATTGTATCTACTCTATTACCCATTATTTTAATAGGATTACTCTTTGTAATGATGATGCGTAAAGTAGGTGGTCCGGGCGGCGGTGCTGGCGGACCAGGAGGTATTTTTAATATCGGCAAATCAAAAGCTACCTTGTTTGATAAAGCATCAAGGGTTAACATCAACTTTGGAGATGTGGCAGGTTTGGATGAAGCCAAAGTGGAAGTGATGGAGATTGTGGATTTCTTAAAAAACCCCAAAAAATATACAGCATTAGGTGGTAAAATACCCAAGGGCGCTTTATTAATCGGCCCTCCGGGTACAGGTAAAACGTTGTTGGCAAAAGCTGTTGCAGGCGAAGCACAAGTTCCTTTCTTTAGCCTAAGTGGTAGTGATTTTGTGGAAATGTTTGTAGGTGTGGGTGCAAGTCGTGTAAGAGATTTGTTTAAGCAGGCACGGGAAAAAGCCCCCTGTATAATTTTTATTGATGAGATTGATGCAATAGGAAGAGCCCGTGGCAAAAACGTGATGATGAGCAACGATGAAAGGGAAAATACGCTGAACCAGTTGCTGGTTGAAATGGATGGCTTTGGTACAGATTTAGGCATCATCATTTTAGCTGCTACCAACCGGCCAGATGTATTGGATACAGCCTTGTTAAGACCAGGAAGATTCGACAGACAAATTAGTATTGATAAGCCCGACATGGTAGGCAGAGAGGCAATTTTTAAAGTGCATCTGCAACCAATAAAAATTTCTACCACTTTAGATATTCATAAACTGGCAGAACAAACACCGGGCTTTGCAGGTGCAGATATTGCCAACGTATGTAACGAAGCTGCATTAATTGCTGCCCGTAAAAACAAAGAAGCTGTCGACATGAGTGATTTTCAGGATGCCATCGACAGAGTTATAGGCGGATTGGAAAAGAAAAATAAAATCATCTCTCCGGAGGAAAAAGAAATTATTGCGTACCATGAAGCGGGCCATGCTATTTGCGGCTGGTATTTGGAGCATGCGTACCCATTGCTGAAAGTAACCGTGGTACCAAGAGGTACAGCTGCTTTGGGCTATGCACAATACACACCAAGGGAACAATACCTGTACAACACCGATCAGTTGATGGACCAGATTTGTATGACATTGGGCGGCAGGGCAAGTGAAGATATTTTCTTCGGAAAAATAAGCACAGGAGCCAGCAACGATTTGCAGCAGATAACACGTATTGCCTACAGCATGATTACAGTTTATGGAATGAATGATAAAATAGGTAACATTAGTTATTTCGACCCTAACCAGGAAAACACCTTTACCAAACCTTATAGTGAGGAAACTGGTAAAATGATTGACCAGGAAGTACGTAAATTGATTGAGATTGCTTATGTAAGAACAAAGGAATTACTAACAGAGAAAAAAGGCGATGTAGAAAAACTTGCCAAGGAATTATTAAGGAAAGAAGTATTGTTTAAAAGTGATGTGGAAACCTTGATTGGCAAAAGACCTTTTGAAGAAAGGAAAACACTTGATGTTCCCGAAATTATTGAAAATGCAGCTGCTGAAAATGTGATAACTACCCATAAGGCGACTGTAACAGAAGTTGCTGATAGTGATGCTATTCCTGATAAAGCATAGGATTCACTAAAATTAATGGAAGCATGAGCGTAACAACCGCCAAAGAAAATATTTTAAAAAGAATAAGAAAGGCACTGAGTAATCCAGTGCCTTTACCTTTCCCTCAAAGTGAAGGTACCTCGGATATTTATCTATCGGC
>JAYTTM010001057.1:0-3685 GCA_043745055.1 Chitinophagaceae bacterium
GCCAGTAATGCAACATCTGTCATGTCACTCAATGGCATATTGATGGCAGCTTTTATATGCCCGGCTGCAAACTCAGCTTCCCGGCGTACATCCACTATCTGTAAGTTGCCGTCATGTGGTATATCCATTGCCAGTTCATCAGCCTCTACATTAATGATCATATCAATTTTTTCTCCTGCATTTTGCCAGGCGTCAAAACTTCCTTTTAAATAACCGGATATTTTGTTAAAGCCAACCCTTGCAAGTCTTATTACAGTTTCTTCTTCTTTGCCAGGTTCTGCTACCAACAATATGGGCTTGTCGAAAGAAAGCAAACTGCCCGCCCATCCCGAAAAGCGTCCCTCTAATCCGATAGATATACTGCCTGGTACAAAACCTTCCGTAAAAAGCATTGCATTTCTTGAATCCAATAGGGTAACATCAGCTTTTATTTTTTCTTTAAACACAATAATATCCAGCGCTTGTAAGCCTTTTTCTTTTATACTATCGATGCTCAGGTAGCCTTCTTTATTTATTTGTGCGTTGATGGCAAAGTAGGTAGGAGCATCCTGCAAACCTTCCGTGATGGCTTTAATAAAAGCTTCTTTTGTTTGTAGTTGCAGCGCATAGTTGTTTTTCTTTTCTTCACCGATTGTACTGCTGGTATTAGGCCCGAGATTTTTACCACAACTACTGCCGGCACCATGTGCCGGATAAACAATAATATCATCTGCCAATGGTAATATTTTGTTTTGCAGGGTTTCGTACATAATTCCAGCAAGTTCTTCTTTATCCATATCGTCACTGCTTAGGTCTGGTCTCCCAACATCACCCACAAACAATGTGTCACCTGTAAAAATTGCATGGTCTTTCCCGTTTTCGTCCTTCAGTAAATAACAACTACTTTCCAATGTATGGCCCGGGGTGTGTAATACTTGAATGGATAGTTTACCCAATTTAAAAACTTCTTTGTCCTTAGCTACATGAACCGGAAATTTAGTAATTGTACCTGGGCCATAAATAATGGGGACACCGGTTTTTTCTCCCAAATCAATGTGGCCACTTACAAAATCTGCATGAAAGTGTGTTTCAAAAATATATTGGATACTGGCATTTCTGCTTGCCGCAAGTTCAATATACTCCTCTATATCTCTCAAAGGGTCTATTACCGCAGCCTTCCCTTCGCTTTCAATGTAATAAGCTGCTTCACTAAGGCAGCTGGTATATAATTGCTGTATGTACATAATTGTATTTTTTAAAAATTATGGCCGCAAATATAAAAATAAAAAAGCGGATGTAGGTTGTACATCCGCTTTACCCTTAAGGTTAGCTATTATTTAAGCCACCAATTCATTTACGATTCTGCTGATCTCATCAATTCTTTTATGATTGATCAGGTAAAAAATAAATTTACCATCACGCTCTGTTAATACGATACCAGCCTTTCTCAAAATAGCCAGGTGCTGTGATGCAACAGATTGTTCAAGGCGCAAGTGAACATAAATTTCCGTTACGGTGATTTTCTTTTTTTCCTCAATCAACTTTACTAACTGTTGGCGCAGTTTGTGATTAAGTGCTCTTAAAATAAGTGCAGCTTTTTTTACATTGTAGTAATCAATCTTAATTGTACTCATGATGGTGGTTTTTTTGTACAGCAAACTCTCGGGGGAGTAGTTTGTTGTTTGTCATAGTAATTAAATTCTAATTATATTTTTACAAAGATACAATACATTTTAAATTGATATTTAATTCAATTTGAGATTTGAAAAAATATTTTTCGGTAAAATTAGCTGGTCAGCGGGCTAAAAAAGTCTTTTAAATAGGTAGGTTCACTATAGGCAACACTTGCAAATTCTTTCTTATTGAAATTTTGGTAGGCTAATGTACTTACAATCACATTGTTATTTTCAACTATTATAAAATGTGCATTCCCATTACTGCAAATCAACTTCCATTTGGGCGCACCATTTCCAAAAAAATACACGCTTTTATTTAACATCCAATTAACGAACAAATCTTCGGATAATCCAATGGCGCAAGGCGCTGTCATTACACTCATTTGTTCGTCATAAACGGCAGTAAACACTTCCATCCTTCTTGCATCTATCATGGGACAAAAAAGTGCAGCATCATCATCTTTATTTATCTGTTCAATGGCTGTAGCAGCCATTATTTCCAAAGAGCCAATTGTAATTAATGGCTTGTTTAAAGCATAACACAGGCCTTTGGCACTTGCCATACCAACCCTTAATCCTGTGTAGGAACCAGGGCCATTCACAACGGCTATCGCATCAATCTGGTTTATTGAAATGTTTGCAATAGCGAGCAATTCAAGAATGGAAGGCTGCAAAAAAGAGGCATGATCTTTTTGGGAGGTATTTATTTTTTCAGCCACCAGTTTGCCATCAAATGCAATGCTTACACTTGCTGTTTCCAATGCTGTATCAATATGTAATATCCAACTCATTGGGTTGCTTCTTTTTGTAGTAATGGGGCTGGTTTATAACAGTTGTCCTGCTGCTGCAAAACCAGTAAAAGTGAATAGATATTTTGTATACCAATTTTATCAGTCCAGGCAAAAAGTCCATAAGGATAATTGGTACCCAGTTGCATGGCAATATCAATTGCTGCTTTGGTGCTTACGCCTTCTCCCAGTGCAAAATAAGCCTCGTTTATCAGCATGGCAATTGTTCTTGCAGCCACCAAACCTGGCTCATCTTTTACAGGAATTATTTGCTTGTTTATTGCTGTCATAATTATTTGTAATCCGGAAGAAATACTACCTGCAATTTCCCAGCTGCTTCTTGCTAAAAAGCCTGGCCATGCATTAATACGGGTTACATTTGCCGGAAGATGTAATGATTGAAGCGTTTCTGCTACAGCATTTATCACAACAGGCTTTTCTAAATCAACCGGTGTAAAATTCATTATATCTTTTAAGATAAAATAAGCATCAGCAGCCATTACAATTTCATTAACTGATTCCAGCTTTATCCAGCTTACGCAAGTACTTTCGGAAAAAAGTTCTTTCCATTGGTTCTTATCTGCCCACACAGCTATCGTCATGTAATTATTTTTGCAAAAATAGGTGGTTGATAAAAGATATATTTGTAATCCTTCTAAAAAATAAATATGAGTAAAGTAATCATTCAAACTACTAATGCACCTGCACCTATTGGTCCTTATAGTCAGGCAGTTAAAACCGGCAACTTTTTGTTTGTATCCGGACAAATAGCAATTGTGCCTTCAACGGGCGAATTGGCCATTGCCAACATACAGGAAGAAACTATACAGGTAATGAAAAACCTGAAAGCCGTTTTATTGGAAGCAAGTATGGATTTCACTAATATTGTAAAAACTACCATTTTTTTAAGCGATATGAGTTTGTTTACCGCCGTAAATGAAATTTATGCCGGGTATTTTGACGGTGGTTTTCCTGCACGGGAAACATTGGCCGTAAAAGGGTTACCGAAAAATGTTAACGTAGAAATTAGTGTAATTGCAGCCGATTAATGAATAGAGATTGCAGACCGGGAAAATGGTTAATCAGGCTTCCATAAAAGAGTTTCTCACCCTGAATTTTACCGAAAAAAATATTCCGTAAAATTAATAGCCCACTTGATGAAATCATTCTTTTCCATTGGCATTATTTAAATAAAGATAGCATGCAGATGGAGCATAACATTATTTCCAGGTAATTTTTATA
>JAYTTM010001058.1:0-3669 GCA_043745055.1 Chitinophagaceae bacterium
GATGGGCGCCCCAAAATCATAGCTGCAACCCAAATACGGCTTACGAAGGATTAAATGTAAAAGCTTTGAGACCTATAAAAAAAGGGGAAGAACTTACACTCGATTATGCATCCTTCCTTGATGAGAATATGGAGCCCTTTCAATGTAGTTGCGGCACTGCGGTTTGCCGGGGCCTTATTTACGGGATAGCCAATAATTCTGTAACTGAAAGAGAAATAAAAATGCGGGGGGATTAAAAAAGGTTTTAACTATCCGCAATTAGGAGCAAGTTCATTAAAAGAAAATTGTAGAGCTGTAGGCTCGCTTCTGTTTTGTAACAACGGGTTTTAACCCGTTGTATTTAAAAATCTTCCAGCCGAGAGCCGTAGGCTCGGCACATATAGTTGTAAAAATTATAAAAACCACAAGGTTTAGTTATTTGTTGCGGCTCTCTTTATATGGGCCGAACCAATGGTTCTCAATATACTATTTTGTACTTCATCAAGGGGTTTTAACCCGTTGTTAAAATATTAACCGAGGCTACGCCTCTTAGCTCCTAATTGCGGATATTCACTAAGAGGTTATAATAACAACCATTAATTTACCTCAAAAAATAGCTGAATTTTAATAAACTAAAAACGCAATTTACAGGAGCAACTAACTGCTACGGGGAGGTTGTAAATCATCTACACCAATCCTGTCAATATCTTTATCATCGGTAACATCAGGCTTCTTTTCCAATATAAATTTTACCAGGAGGTAGCCACCAAAGCCAGCAAACAAGCCAATGGCCAGTATAGGATATAAATTTTCTTTCCCGTATAATAGTATCCCTGTTGCAACTCCAATAAATTCTGCAGCAACCCAGGCCAGTATAGTATTCAACCACCAGGCACGACGGGTTAACCCCTTTTTTTCAGCAAGTTTTCCATTCATCCAACACAGGAAAAACAAGGCAATTATTTCTATCATAGAATTATATTTTTATGCTGCACTAATAAACTGAACCCTGCTATGCGATATTACTGAAGAAGCTTTTATACCAAATCAATATCAAAATTTACCAATTGCACAAATTCACCAATTCTTTGGTCAATATCTGCTTTGGTAATTTCTTTCAATCGATTAGGACCAAATTTTTCCACACAAAAACTAGCCAATGCACTACCTACAATAATGGCTGTTTTCATATTTTCAAAACTTATGTCTTTTGTTTTGGCAATATGTCCCATAAAACCACCAGCAAATGTATCACCGGCGCCTGTTGGGTCAAATACATCTTCTAATGGTAGTGCCGGTGCAAAAAATACATGAGTTTTGTGAAACAACAAAGCACCATGCTCCCCTTTTTTTATAATTAAAAAGCGGGGCCCCATATCCATTATTTTTTTTGCCGCTTTTACAAGGCTGAATTCTCCACTCAATTGCCTTGCTTCTCCATCATTAATCATCAGCACATCTACTTGTTTCAAAACTTCTTTTAGTCCATCTAATGCTATCTCCATCCAAAAGTTCATGGTATCCATTACAATCAGCTTAGGTCTCACTTTTAGCTGCTTGATAACGCTTAATTGGATATCGGGAGAAAGGTTACCCAGCATTAAAAACTCAGCACCCTGGTAACTATCGGGCACTATTGGTTTAAAATCAGCCAGCACATTCAAGTCGGTCGCCAGTGTATCACGGCTATTCATATCCAGATGATACCTGCCACTCCAGAAAAAAGATTTTTTATCAGCTACAATTTCCACCCCTTCCAATTCTACTCCTCTTTTATTAAGTTCATCCATCTCTTCTTGTGGAAAATCGTATCCTACAATAGAAATTTGTTGAATGGGCGTTATAAAATTAGCCGCTGCATATGCAATGTAAATTCCTGATCCGCCAATTATTTTATCTACTTTTCCAAAGGGTGTTTCAATGGCGTCGAAAGCCATGGTACCTACTGATATTAATGACATGAATATTTTATTATTTTTTTGACCGTTACAAAAGTAATGGTTTGAGGGCGGTTTTATACAAGCAATGAATAATTTGGCATTACAGTTTGGATGAAATGAATTTGGCCGATGGAATTAAAAATTATGGATGAAACCTTCAACTGCCTATCATTAAGAGTTGTTTAAGCGGTGACATTTTTTGTAATGGTAACGATATAAAAAAACCAGTTTAATCGGATTGATTCGTAATAAATCTATCATTGTGAGTTACCCCAATTTCAGCATTCGTAAAAAACCTTTGTAATCCTGATAAAACTTCATTCACTTTGTAAAAAAAATCAACTTGTTACTACAAATACATCCCGAAAATCCACAACCAAGGCTGATTAAGCAGGTGGTTGAATGCCTGAAAGATGGTGGTGTAATCGTTTATCCCACCGATACCATTTACGGACTTGGCTGCGATATTATGCAACACAAAGCCATTGACAGAATTTGTACCATTAAAAATATAAATCCCAAAAAGTCGCAACTGTCCTTTATTTGCAAAGACCTCAGCAACCTGAGTGATTACACCAAAAGCATTGATACGCCATTATACAGGATGCTGAAAAATTATTTACCCGGCCCTTATACGTTCATTTTACCCGCCAGTAAACTGGTGCCAAAAATTTTGCAGAGCAAAAAAAGCACCATTGGTTTGCGTATTCCAGATAATGTTATTTGCCAGGATATTTTAGCTGCATTGGGTAATCCTATTTTAAGTACATCACTGCCCGGCGAAATGGTAGAAGATTACACAGATCCGGAAATTATTTACAGCCGGTTTGAACACCTGGTAGATTTTGTTATTGATGGTGGCCCCGGAGGTATGATACCATCTACCATTGTGGACTGCACTACAAATGAATGGACCGTTACAAGGCAGGGATTGGGAGAATGGGAAAGTTAAAAAGTAAATTGGAAATTCATCCATCTTCAACTCTCAATAATATATTATTGATGGCTAATGGCTATCCGCAATTTGGTATAAAGAGGCGTAGCCTCGGACAATTTTGTAACAATAGGTTTCAACACATGGTTGAAGTAAGAAATAGTATAATGAGAACCTTAGGTTCGGTTCATATAAAAAAAGAAGCAACAAATAATCAATCTATTTATTTATACCAAAATATAAAACAATATGTGCCGAGCCTACGGCTCTCGGGCAGCAGATTTTTTAAATACAACGGGTAAAACCCGTTGTTACAAAACAAAAACGAGCCTACGGCTCTGCAGTGTTATTTTAGTGTAGTTAAACCAAATTGCGGATAGTTATTTAATAGTTTGCTTAGGTCTTCATCTAAACTTCTAAATCCGTTAACCATAGATGAGAGAATATTTTTTAACACAACTTAATTGCTAAACTATTATTAAACCTGCTCTGCCTTCTCCACCAAAAACAAATACACTTCTTTAGGCCCGTGAACACCGGTTACCAATGTTTTTTCTATATCAGCAGTACGACTGGGGCCACTGGCAAAAGTGATAAAAGAAGGGATATTGCCGGCATACTTTTCTTTGAGTAATTGCAGCGCATCTTTTACATCGTACACCAACTGGTTTGTATAGGCAATGCAGATATGCACGGGTGCGTAAACACTGGCAGTGCGGCCATTTTGCTCAGCGGAACTTAGTACAATGCTACCTGTTCTGGCAACCAGCATTTCACAACCTGTAATGGATGCATCACAAGTAGCAAGACTGATGG
>JAYTTM010001059.1:0-3665 GCA_043745055.1 Chitinophagaceae bacterium
TTCCTCCATATTTTGGCAACAAAGCTGGGTGAATATTGACAATTTTATTTGGATAGCTGTTAATGATTGCAGTGGGCATTTTCCATAAAAATCCTGCCAGCATAATAAAGTCAATCCCCAGTTCTTTTAAAAAAGGAAGGTAATTATCTTCTTCAAAAAATTTATTTCTTTCAATAACCAGGCTAGTAATTTTTTCTTTGGCTGCAATATCCAAAACCCCGGCAACTTTTTTATTACAAACAATCAAACTTATTTTAACGGATGAATTGCTTTTAAAATGATCAATAATTTTTTGAGCATTGCTGCCTGCACCACTGGCAAAAATGGCCACATTAACCATCTTTTTGTGTTTACCACTAATCCTTTGCCAAACATGGAGCAGATAATTTTTAAAAAATGTAAATTGACCCAATGGAATGCTGGTTGCAATTACAAATAGCGGCCAAAGCAACGTAACCAATATTATATAAATTAGCCAATACCTTAAACTTTTTTCAAAGCCACCAAGTTCCAGCAGCTTTGCACCTGCTTTTCCACAAAGGCTGCCGCCAATAGCAAAAGTGCCAATGATTAATATAAGATTAAGGGTATTAACCTTCCACCTATTTTTAAGCTTTTGCAACATGCAGCAAAAATGAAGTAAAATTTTGTTAAACAATTAACAAATATCAAAAAGAAAAGGCGAACATTTTTGTTTACCGAATTATGACAAACTTATATAGATTGGTCAAACAATCGGCTGAAAATCAAGCTGGATAAGGAAAAATTTTTTTTCTGAATGTTGATATATTGTCAATATCCTACCTTACTTTTGCAGCATCTGAAGGATATTTTTCCACTAAAGACACCGATTTAGGTCTTATGAGTCACTATAGAAAATTCACTAACAATATTATTGCAACGCTATTTTTTATTGCATTAATTTCTTTTTCCAATTCAAGTTTTGCGGCCGATGGCGAGGCTTTATTTAAAGCCAATTGTGCCAACTGTCACAAGCCATTAGAAGATTATATTGGTCCTGCTATGCAAGGTGCCCGAAAAAGAGCACCCAATCCCGGATGGTCTGTTAAATGGGTAAACAATGTAAATACCATGTTGGAGTCAGATCCTTATGCCAAATCGCTATTGGCAAAATATGGCTCTAAAATGACCCAGTTTAATTTGCCTGAAGCCGATATTAAGGCTATATTGGATTATGCTGATGCTTATACTCCACCTGCAGCTCCTGTTGCAACAGGTGGCGGTGCTGTAAAAGAAGACAATTCGCTGCTCTTTGGTATTCTCACCTTAATTCTTGCAATAATAGCTTTTATATTGTTGCAGGTAAACAGTAGTCTGCGTAAATTGGCAGATGAAAAAGATGGTATTTTAAGAGCAGATCCTGTACCTGTTTACAGAAACAAAACTTACCTGATGCTCGGTATAATATGCTTGTTTTTCTTTGGTGGTTATAAAACAATTAATGCAGCCATGGGCTTAGGGCGCATGAAGAATTACCAACCAGAACAACCAATTTATTATTCTCATAAAGTACATGCAGGTACCAATCAAATCAATTGCCTTTATTGCCATAGTGGTGCACAAGACAGTAAGTATTCTAATATCCCCTCTGTAAATGTTTGTATGAACTGTCACAAAGCAATTAAAGAATATAAAGGAGAAGATATTATAAAAGAAGATGGCTCATTGGTAAATGGCACCGCAGAAATCCAAAAATTGTATCAATACGCAGGATGGAACCCAGGTTCAAAGAAATTTGACAAGCCTGGTCAGCCAATTCAATGGGTTAAAATCCATAACCTGCCCGACCATGTGTACTTTAATCATAGCCAACATGTAAAAGTTGGTAAACAAAATTGCCAAACCTGTCATGGTCCTATACAGGAAATGCCGGAAGTTTACCAGTTTAGTGAGTTGAGTATGGGTTGGTGTATCAATTGCCATAGAGAAAGTAAAGTAAACTTTTACAATAAGGAAACTGGCGAAGGAAACAAATTTTACAGCATTTACGAAAAATTCCACAACGATATTAAAAATGGTAAACTGGATAGTGTAACTGTAGAAAAAATAGGTGGAACCGAATGTCAAAAATGTCACTATTAAAAAATTAGCAGATTAGCAGATTATCACATCAGCACATTTGCAATCTCGAACTATAATATTATGAGTAAAAAGTACTGGCAAAATTTTGGAGAATTAAACCAATCAGATGCTTATCTGGAAAAAGCCAATAATGAGTTTCAGGAAGAACTGTTGCCATTGGAAGATTTAAACGATAAGGGTTTAGGCGACGCAAAAACCCCCCGCAGGGATTTTTTAAAATACCTTGGTTTTAGCACTGCTGCTGCTACTTTGGCCGCCAGCTGCGATTTGCCGGTACGTAAAGCTGTTCCTTACTTAAATAAACCAGACAATTTAATACCTGGTGTTTCAAATTATTATGCATCTACTTATGTAAATGAAGGCGATGTAATTGCTGTAATTGTTAAACAAAGAGACGGCAGGCCAATTAAAATTGAAGGAAATGAAAACTCGCCTATTACAAAAGGTGGAACCAGTGCACAGTCTCAGGCCTCCGTATTGGATTTGTATGATACGACTCGTTTACGTTACCCACAACAAAACGATGGGAAAGAATTTAAAGAAGTAACAAGTTTTGAAGCAATCGATAAAATAATTGCGGAAAAAATGACCACTGTGGCAGGTAAGCCAGTTGTAATTTTATCATCAACCATCACTTCTCCTTCCAGTATACAGGTTATATCCGAATTTTTAGCCAAACAACCAGCCGGTAGCCGCCTGGTACAATATGATGCAGTAAGTTACAGCGGTATGTTGCTGGCCAATGAAGCCTGCTATGGTAAAAAAGCGCTACCGTCTTATCAGCTGGATAACGCCAAAGTAATTGTTAGCCTTAGTGCTGATTTTTTGGGTACCTGGCTTAGTCCGGTAGAATTTACTAAACAATATACTAAGAATAGAAAAATTTCGGGCACCAATCCTGAGATGAATCATCATATTCAGTTTGAAAGCACGTTAAGTCTTACCGGCAGCAATGCTGATGACCGTTACATGCACAAGCCATCTGAAAAAGCAGCTGTTGCTTTAGCGTTGCTTGCAAAAGTTGGAGGTGCTGTTACGGCACCTGTTATTAAAGATGCTGACCTTGCAAAAGGTATAGAAACTGCCGCTGCTTTGTTAAATGCAAATAAAGGAGCTGCTGTGGTAT
The DNA here is from genome assembly GCA_043745055.1 of Chitinophagaceae bacterium. Lineage (GTDB taxonomy): Bacteria > Bacteroidota > Bacteroidia > Chitinophagales > Chitinophagaceae > Ferruginibacter. Next base: position 3,230 of record JAYTTM010001059.1, read on the forward strand.
TATGTGGCAGCAATGATGTAAATCTTCAGATAATTGTTAATGCTATAAACGAGGCTATCGGAGCAAATGGTAAAACAATTAATTGGGCTATAACTTCAAACTACCGCCAGGGTGTAGATGCTGACATGGTGAAATTGGTAGAAGAGATGAACAGTGGTTTGATAGGCACATTAATGGTACATGCTACCAATCCTGCATATACTTATTACGATAGCAAAAAATTTACTAGTGCTTTAAAAAAGGTTCCGGTTACCATCTCATTTAATGCCACATTAAATGAAACAACTGAACTTTGCAAATACAGTATTCCTGCACCTCATTGGCTTGAAAGCTGGGGCGATGCTGAACCTAAATCGGGCTATATCAGCTTTATTCAACCTACCATTTATCCATTATTTAAAACAAGGTATTTTCAAACATCTTTATTAAAATGGTC
>JAYTTM010001060.1:0-3661 GCA_043745055.1 Chitinophagaceae bacterium
AGGCGATGATCACTGGAAACCTGCGACCAGCTTTTACCTGCATTCTCGGAAACATACATGCCTTGTACTTCGTTGGTAAAATCGCTTTCTATTAAAGCATAAACTTTTTCTGAATTAGACCTGCAAACAGCAATTGACATTTTGCCCATTTCTTTGGGCAACCCTGTTTGCATTTTTTCCCAATTTTCTCCCCCATTAGTTGATTTGTACAAACCGCTGCCCGGTCCTCCGCTTATTACCTGCCAGGGCAAACGGCCATGCTCCCACATGGATGCATACAATACTCCTGGGTTATTCATATCCATTGAAAGATCAGTGCAACCTGTTTTATTGTTTACAAACAACACATTCTTCCATGTTACACCAGCATCGGTTGATTTATAAATTCCACGTTCGGGAGATGTGCCATATAATGCTCCCTGTGCAGCCACAAAAACAATATTGGGGTCTTTTGGATTTATCACAATCCGGGCAATTTGCTGCGTAAGGTCAAGGCCCATCTTTTTCCATGTTTTTCCTGCATCGGTTGATTTATAAACACCATCTCCATAGCTGGTCATTACATTTCGTACAGCATGTTCGCCCATGCCCACATATACTATATTTGGATCACTTTCTGCAACACTTACTGCACCAACTGAACCCATTTTAAAAAAGCTATCGGAAATATTTCCCCAGGTTATACCCATATCTTCTGTTTTCCAAACGCCTCCCCCTGTGCTACCCATATAATAGGTGCTGGTATTACCCACCACACCGGTTGCAGTTACAGAACGCCCACCCCGGAATGGGCCTATACACCTCCATTTTACAGGCTTAAAAAAGTTATTAAATTCATTTATTACAGAATCATTTTTTGTTTGTGCATTGGCACAGCAATAAAACGAAATTAGCGCAAGGGAGAGCAGTGATTGTTTTGTCATTGAAAATTAAATTAGACTGGAAATATAAATCTTATTTTGAAATAAAAATGACCAGGATGTTCCGAAAGAAGATTATTTGCATTCATTTAAAAGAACACCCCACGTTCATAAAGAAAGTTTTTTATCATTACACTTCCGGGAAATTGGAAAGATGAACGGACGAATTCTTCCATGAAGCAAAAAATGAGCTAAAATTCAACATGGTAACTTTTTACTAATTTAATTGCGCAAAAATTTACCCAAGCAATAAAGAATTAATATACTTTCATGCTTCGATTTTATTAATTAGTGTCTAAAAAAACTGGCATACATAATGGAAACGTTTCTGTAACATTTTTTAGTAAAAAGAATGGCAGTCATTTGCCAGAAACAAAATTTAAAAAAAATTCTAAACCTTTAAAAAAATAAATATGAAAGTTCTTGGAATTGCTTTAATCGCCGTAGGTATTTTAATGTTAGTATTCAGAGGATTCAGTTTTACGCAGGAAAAGAAAATCGTAGATATTGGACCGCTGGAAATTAATCAAAAACAGAAAAAATCTGTAGACTGGCCCCTGTATGCAGGAATTATTACATTAGGTGCAGGCGTTGTTGTTTTGGTAGCCGCCAAAAAAAATGGCTGAGATTAATATGGTTTTATTATTATGGCTGTTTCAGCTTCGTCAGGCTGCATTGGTAAATTATCCATGCTTCGGTTTTCGAAAATTGAAACGTTATTTTATTCATAACGTATCAGCAGTCCTTTATCCCAACGTTAACTTTATACAATGAAATGGAAATACATTTTTGTAACATTTTGCTTGATAACATTTGTATCTGCCAATACTTTTGCACAGGATGACTGGGTTTTGAAAACAGATAAAGAAGGCATTAAAGTGTACACAAAAGGCCTTGAGAATTCGTCTTTAAAAGTAAGCAAAACTGTTTGTATAATTGATGCTTCGCTAAACAGGTTAACAACAGTGCTGATGGATATAAATACAGCTGCAGACTGGGTATATTCTACCAAAAAAGCTACCTTATTAAAGCAACTAAGTCCATCAGAATTATATTATTATTCAGAAGTTGCTGTACCATGGCCAGCCAGCAACAGAGACTTTGTGGTGCACATGAAAGTAACACAGGATGAGAAGACTAAAACAGTTACAGTAGTGGGAGAAAGCAAGCCAACCTATTTACCAACAGTAAAAAATATTGTACGGATTCAACAATCGTACACTAAATGGTTAATATTGCCACTGCAAAACGGGCAGGTACAAATTGAATATTATTTACAGGTAGATCCGGGAGGAATTGTACCGGCATGGCTCATTAATATGTTTTCTACCAAAGGACCATTTGAAACTTTTAAAAACCTTCGCCAGCAGGTAAAGAAAGACATTTACAAAAGGATTTCAGTTCCTTTTATCAGGGACTAAAACAGATAAATCCATTTCGCTATTCAATACTTTCAATCACATAACTGTTGCTGTTGATAACTGTTGATCCACCTTCTTTTAATCCCATTAAGAGTTTGCCTAATGGCGATTGTTGAGAAAGCGCAATTACTGTAGTTTCATCAACCACTGCTTTACCCAATGCTACACTTATAAATAAATAGCCCCGGTTTGTTTTAACCATGCTGCCATTTACAATGCTGGCAGGAGATAAAGCAGGATTTATTTTTTCAAGTGTAGCTTTTTGTTCCAGCACATCTTTTAATTGGCCACGTACATTGGCTTGTTCTATTTGCAACATGGCCAGGGCTGTTTCATGTTTATCACCAGCGGTACTTTTAGTTTCATTGGTGCCGCTTTCCTTTAAATCGGCCAGTATATTTTGCAATGATTTTACTTTATCATTTATTAACTGCAGGTAGTGGTTGTATGTTTTTTGCTTGAAAGTCATATTAAATGATACCTTACCAAATGGGATTTATCTTGTTGATTGTATGCATTAAGAAAATATCGATAACAATGTACGCTGTTGGTTAAATCAAGAAAATATAAACCGATAAACGATTGTCTATTATTCCTTGATATCAGTAGTCATTGCCGGCTTATCAAATTTCCACTCGCTCATATTTAATTTGCGTTGCTGCGGATAAACTTCATCACAGGTATTACCATCATACAACCTGCCGTTTTTCATTACATATTTAATGGTATTGGTGTTGCGGATATTATCTAAAGGATTCTTATCAAGGATAATGAAATCAGCTAGTTTACCTGTTTCCAGGCTGCCCAAATCTTTATCAAGACCTAACCCTTCGGCCCCCAAAATTGTAGCAGCTTTCAATGCATCAATCGGTCTCATACCACCACTTTGCAGCGCCCATAATTCCCAGTGGTAACCAAGTCCCTGAAATTCACCATGACTACCAACGCCTACCAATCCACCTGCTTCTACCAGGCTCTTCATATTTTTTGCATGCTTGGGAAAAACCTGTTCTTCCGGCAAAGTCCACTGCCCTACCCTTCGTGTTTTTGAAGCCAGCTCTTCGTAAGCAAAAAAGTTCTGAACTTTTACATCGTGGTAAGGATTTTCCGTTGACCAAAAATAATTTTCGGCAAACGGTCCGCCATAAGCAACCAGCAAAGTTGGCGTTACCATCATTTTTGCTTTTGCAATAGTTGTATAAACATCGTTGTACAATGGGAAAATAGGCAATGCATGTTCGTGGCCGGGATAACCATCGAGCAAGTTGGTCATGTTCAGTTTAAAATCGAGCCCACCTTCTGTAGTTGGCATCAGCTGCT
>JAYTTM010001061.1:0-13709 GCA_043745055.1 Chitinophagaceae bacterium
GCACCGGGTACATCCAGATAACCTCCATCAAAATCGATAGAAAAGTTAATTTCATTAGGTCTATCATTCAGCTCATTGGGCGCTTTTTTTGTTAATATCCTTGTGGTTTATATCAGGCTCCTGTTTATCCCTATTATACATATTATCTGCTGGTGGACATCCATTATAAACAGGAAATATTTTTGTTTCTCTTTGCAACTATGCTTCCTCCTAAACATTTTTTTTTCAGCAGAAAGCAGTTAAACTGATTGTGTTTTAGTATTCATCTTATTTTGTGTTTAGATAAAAAATAAAAAACGATAGCAGTGTCTATCAATCCTACTCCTTTCCAATTCTACCAATCATTATACAGAATGAGGTATTTCAAACATTTACTGCACTTTTCTTGGCTTATTTGCAGTAAGTTAAAAAAGCTATCCCGGTGTCAATTAAAACACTTTTATTACTAAAAATTATCAGTCGTCAGCACAACCATGCCAACCGGATACTGTACACTTCCATCATCCTCTGCTGTAATAAATATTTTAGTTGGTTTGGTAGATGATACTGTCTCAAAAGAAGCTTTTAAAGTTTTAGACATAAACCCAGACGAACTTTTTATCTGCCCAATATTTTGAGTAGCATTATTATCTGACAACATCCAAACTACGTACATTTTTTTAGGCGGCTGAAGTCTGCCTACTTCTGCCAAACCATCCAGATCTACTTTTATTTGGTAATTATTGTTATTGTCCTTTTTAAATTTCACATTCCCCCTGGCAGCAGGCACTACAGCTGATGTTAAAAAAGTAATTTTTTTTGCACATGCGCTAAAAACCAGCATCATCATTCCAATTCCTATCAACTTTAACGTTTTCATCTTTAAAATTTTTTTTGTTTATTTGTTTTAAAACGAATATTTTTTATAAAGCTAGCCTCATTATTATAAATTTAGGTACAAAAACTTCCCGATTTTTTGAATATAAATTGGCGCATTATTACATTCAATAAGTGCTTTATTTATTTGAAGTTCCCCAAGTATTATAACAAATAAACCGGCCGTTGCAATTATTTCAATTGTTGCTGTCGTAATCATGATTACTATCGTTTTTTTAATTGTATTCTTTAAAGAAAAAGGCAAAAAGCATCGTTCTCCTTCATTTGAAAAACGATGACATGTAGAAAATTTAAAGTTCAGAAATAAGCTTGTGTAATTCGTCCTTAGTTTTACCAAGTTTTATCTGAAGCCTACCCAGCATTTCATCTTTTTTACCTTCTGCAAACATAAAATCATCATCAGTTAATGTTGCGAATTGTTGTTTAAGCTTACCCTTCTGTTCGTCCCAGTTACCTTTTAATGTAGTTGTATTCATTGTTTTAATTTTTAATGATAACAATATATTGTTGCACAAATTTGATCAATCTGATGCCGGAAAGCATTACACAATCCGATAAACTCTTTACATAATTCACACTTCCTGATGCACAAAATTTAAAGGATTTACTTTTGAAATGAAAACTAAAAAAAGAAACCCGACAAAAAAATACAGCATAAAATTGCATGCTGTTTTAAGGAACCTGAAATTAAAAACGACAAATTTGCTCAGCTTATAAGTAATTATGCGTATTAGTTTTTTTCAGCAATTCTGGTAATAAACAGGCAATTAACAAGAGTAACAATTCTGTTGTTTGTTTTTTATAATTTCATCTAATTACTTTCTGTTCATTCATTATAGATTAATTGCTTCTGCTTTTAAGGGGCTGCAACGTATATTTCAACTTTGCTTCCTTTTTGTTCTTCAACTGCAATTATTCTAAAATAGTAATCAGTGCCGTTAAATAAAAAAGTAACATTTACTTATCAACCAATAAAAAAAACAATAATCTATTACACATCTATATTATTATTTTACATAAATCACAGTAAACTAAAAATAGGGATACTTATTATATTGGCTGTTATCAGAAAAAAAAATACTGTATTCACAAACAATATGATTGTAATTTTTTTATGAATTCAAATTTTATTTTAATCTTCATTTAACCGGTCAATTCTTTTTCACTTACTCGGACTCGAAATCACTGAGTAAAATAGTGGATAACATTTTAAATTGGACATTGGCATTAAAATGATGCTTTGAATGAGCAGGAATAATAATTCCATCTCCCATGTGAAGCATATAATCCCTGTTATTAATACTGAGTTCAGCAATGCCATCTATTATTTGAATGTAGGTATCAAATGGAGCGTTTTTTTCTAAGAATTCGTTCCCTTCCAAAAAAGAACTTACGGTTATATTATCAGTATTCTTTTTTATAACTGTTTTGTTAACCACTACATGCGGTATGTATTCTATCAGTTCAATTATAATTTGTGTTTTAGCTTTATCTGAATTAAGCCCACCTCCACCATTATGCACTGGCATTTTTGTTGAGCCGCCAGCATGAAAATTTTTTTCCATAAGGTTTTACCTTTATTAAAAAGTGAAAAAACTGTGAGTGCTAATATAATTGTTAGCTATGCCGAATAAAATCATTTTATAGTTGCCCAAAAAGGCCTAACCTGTTATACATTTTCAAGATTGTGAATTCGGCTTTTATTAAGTTGCTTAAAATAGGAAGGAGACAAACCTGTTACCTTTTTAAACTGATTGGATAAGTGTGCCACGCTGCTATAGTGTAACTGATAAGAAATTTCTGTAAGATTCAATTCATCATAAAATAGTAATTCCTTTACTTTTTCAATTTTATGACTGATAATATACTGTTGTATAGTAGTTCCTTTTACTTCGGAAAATATATTGGAGAGGTAGGTATAATCATGATGTAATTTTTCGCTGATGTAGTCAGAATAATTATTAACAGGCATAATATCCGAGTAATGAATCATTTCAACGATTACATTTTTTATTCTTTCTGTAAGTATACTTTTTCTATCTTCCAGCAACTCAAGTCCGGAGCGAAGCAGGTTTATCCTTAATTGTTCGTGCTGCCAGTCAGATAGCTCTTCCTGAATTTCAGCCATACCCAGATCAATAGATAAGCAATGCAGACCAATTTTTTTGAGCTCTTCTTTCACCATCAATTTGCAACGAAGGCTCACCATATATTTAATGTAGAGTTTCAATTTCTTGTGTTTTTATCAATTATAAAAAGTATCAATTGTTTTTTACCTACATCATACATAAATAAAACCGCTAAAAAAACTTTTCAAATTGATCTAGCTAAAACCATTTACGATAAACTGCATCTAATAAAAAAGCTTTTATTCAGGTTTTTCATCAGCATCTTTCATCCATTCAATTTGCTGCATAAGAATTTGAGCATAAACAATTTGAGATGGCGACATACTTGAAGTATTTCCCAAATGATCAATATGCTTATTTAATCCAATATCAATAATATTTACTGTTAAAGCTTGTGTGTTGTTAGCCATACCATCAAAACCTTTTTTCGCATTAAGTTGTTGAAATCTACCTGAAAAGGTTTTACTATTCTTTTTATTATTAATCTTCTGGCTACTCAAATTTGTTATAGGATGCCATTCTTTAGAGAGTAAAAACCCTTTAACATTTCTCATCGAAAACTCTAATTTTAGAATAGCAAGTTTAAATATCGTTGTAAACAATATTTCCTTATTTACAATCACTCCATTGCTATTTATCATTTTACTTTTATACATAACAACAACTTTATTTTTTGATTATTATTTAGCAATTTTTCTCAATAATTGAATTCCCTTACTGGCAATAAAGGCAGAGTTACCGAGTACACTTCTTGCTACTGCTAATTCTACTACAGTACCAATAATACGTCGGAAAATATTACCCGATTTTCCTACTATCAATTTCTTTGACAAACCACCTGCCTCTACAGCAACGATAGTTCCAATAGCAACTTTAGCAACGCCTGGGTTATCTGCTAAGTTACTTACTGCTGCTTTTAAAAGCCTAGCAGGCTTCAGGCTGTCGACGGCATCAGCAAATTGATTTTTGAGTGCGGAATTTTGCGATTTATTTTTTAAGGATAATAATGCAATTGCATTTTCAAGGTCTATTGAATTGTTAATCTCCATAAAATTTATTTGAGTAAATTTTTAATGATTGAATCTTTTAAAGGTGCTTTCATTAGTTGGTTTCTACCTAAAAATAAAACAAGTATAACCAGCATATAAAAAACACCCACACCAAAAAATCCGAGATACATTTTATTTAAAACAGTACCCAACCATATAGCAAAACCAATACTAACTAAAATCATTACCATACACGTAATGCATACAATTATAATTCTGGAAATAAAAGACGAAATTAATTCGGATGTTTTACCTGCTGCTTTCAAACGCATTAACTCCACCCTAGTTTCCAGGTACTCTGTTGTTTTGCTAAACAAACTTTCAAAAGCATTTGCATTATTATCCATAAACTACTTTTTGGAATTATTTCAATTTCACGAAAATTCTTTTAAAATTTCGTTTGATTTCCATCTGCTTGATAGGCCGCATACTTATCTTTTCCTTCTTCTACCAGATCTTCTGTTTTGCTCTTCATATTTTCATACTCATCTACTACCTTTCCTTTTACACTCTCGTATTGGTCTACCACTTCATCTACCAAAGAACTAAGTCTTGATTTCATATTATCCTTTAAATCCGTTCCTTTTTTTGCAATTTTCCTTCTTGTTTCAGAACCTTTATCCGGAGCCATTAATATCCCTAATATTGCACCTGCTGCCAGGCCGGCAACTAAACCCGTAATTACTTTTCCTGTACTCATAAAATAATTTTTAAAATGTTGATTAAATGATTTGACACTAAAAATAAAACCAATATCAGGCCAATATAGAAAACCGGGAGCAACTTTTCACAACTCAATACCCTATTGATTTACATTCATATTTTAAATAAAATTTTGTGGCGGCAAGCAGGTAATTTGAGTAAATATTTCCACAATTGAGGTATTATAATAACTACTAAATCAGGCGATCGTATATCACTCAATACCTAAAAGTAAATCCCTATAAGTATGACACTATTTTCACACTTGCAATTGTAAACAATAATTGCACAATGCAACAAAATATTGAAAATATAGAAAAGCTAAAAGGCCTGGTAAATACTATTGGAATTGCCATGCTGGTAACAGTAAATTCAGCGAACGAATTAATGTCTCGGCCTATTAGTACGGCGGATATAGATACTGAAGGAAATATCTGGTTTTTTACTGACGAATTTTTTGATAAAACAGCAGAAATACTATTTAATAATGAAGTGATAATTAACTATGCTGCTCCTGCTTTAACAAAGTATATTTCAATTTATGGCAATGCCAGCCTTGTTAATGACGTTGATCAAATTAAAGAATTATGGAGTCCGGTATTTAAAGCCTGGTTTCCGGAGGGTGAAACAGATGATGCTGTTATTTTGTTAAAAGTTACCCCACCTCATATTGAGTATTGGGAAGGCGGCAGCAGCAAAATTATAGTGAGCTCAAATACAGAAGCTACATATACTAAGAAAGGAAATAGTGATTGGAAGGCATTATATTATTGAAAAAAATTTAAGCGTTTTGTAATTAAAAAGGCCGTCATTTAAAAATGATGGCCTTTACAAATGCAGGTGTTTAAAACTAGTGATATATAAATTATAAAATAACCTATTGAATGGTCAATATTAACCATTCACCATTCACGCTTAACGTAACGCCAGGTGTATTAAACACCTACAGTTTTATACATTAGTTAAAATACCTGCGTAAAGTCCATGCAATGGTTTCATGCTTCTCCATCAGTCCGGTTAAAAAATCGGCTGTACCTGCATCTTTAAACTTTTCAGCACAGTCATCAATATATTTACGTAACCCCTTAATAACAGCTTCGTGGTCGTTCAATAATTCTTTCAGCATATCATTTTTCGCAGGATATTTTCCCGGTGATTCTTTTAATGAAGTGTGCTTTAAAAATTCTCCAAAAGTTCCAATTACAGGGGAACCCAGTTTATTGATACGTTCTGCAATTTCATCGATTGCTTCCTCCAGTTGGTTATACTGTCCTTCAAATAGTTTATGGAGTTCCATAAAACTTTCGCCCTTTACGTTCCAGTGAAATTTTCTTGTTTTGCTGTAGAGTACCATAGCATCGGACAATACGCTTGAAAGCAGCGATGCAACAGCTTGTAGATTTTTTTCTGAAATTCCAATATTTGGTTTCATACTAAATTGTTTTATTAAGTTATTAAATGCTTTACTACCTTTAAACCGTTGACAAGTATTATACCAGCTCTACCTTAAGCCATAAAAAAATCTATGGCATAAAAATAGCATTCACTTGGGGAAATACTTCCTCGGTTTAACCCAATGAAACACCTGAAATAATTTTGTATGATAAAAAAGTCATTATTCAAAACTGATTACCGCCTTGTTACAGGTTATATCATTGCATTCATATTATTACTCATTAGCTATATTATAACGCTGTTGTCAAACAGGGAATTAATAAGGCATACACAGTCTGTAAGTCATACCCATAAGGTGATCAGCGATGTAGAAAACCTGCTCTCCCAGGTAAAGGATGGTGAAACAGGGTACAGGGGGTACATCATTACAAAAGACAGTACATTTCTTGAACCATTTCAAAAAAGCATATTAAATACCGACAGCATATTTTTAATGCTTGAAAAAGAATTAAAAGACAACAAAATCCAGCAACTACAGCAAGAAAAAATGAAGCTTTTAATTGAACGGAAATTCTTTATAATAAAACACAACATTGACTATTATAATGCGCATAATAAAACCTACGATAGCTTTTTGACGAACAAGAGTTATATTGGCAAAGTAATAATGGACAGTATCAGGCTAATGGCAGTAGATATTGAGGATCATGAAAAAAATTTACTAATCACAAGGTCAAAAAAAGTTGATAATAAATATGCTGCGTTAAACAGCATTGTAGTTATCTCTTTAATATTAGCGTTGATTTTTGCAGCTTTTGGTGTTGTAACTTTTATTAAAGAAAGAAAAGCAAGGCAAGATGCAGATAAAAAAGCTGTAAGCTTCCAAAACCAACTTACACTAAGAATTGAAGAGTTGGATAAAGCTAACAAAGAAATGATAGAAATGCGAAGGGAAGAAAAATTTGCATCCACCGGCAGGATAGCTCGGATTATAGCACATGAAGTGCGTAATCCGCTTACCAATATTGATCTGGCCATTTCACAGATAAAAGAAGTAGGAATTAATGAAACCAAAGAATTGGATTTTTTATTTGATATGGTATCCAGAAACAGTAACCGCATAAACCAGCTGATAACAGAGTTGTTAAATGCAACCCGGTTTAGTGAATTAAGTTTTACTAAAATAGCTGTTAATTCAATCCTTGATGAAGCACTCGAAATGGCTAAAGACAGGATTGAACTGGGCAAAATAAAAGTGCAGAAAAATTATAGTCTTAGGTTGAGCAATGTAATGGTTGATGCAGAAAAATTAAAAATTGCCTTTTTAAATATCATTATCAATGCTGTTGAGGCGATGTCGGGAAAAGATGATGCCGTACTGCAACTATTAACAAAAAGCGAGAACGGCAAATGCATTGTAGAAATCAGCGATAGTGGCTCCGGCATGGATGAAAAGGAATTGAGCAAATTATTTGAAGCTTATTACACCACTAAACCAAAAGGCAATGGTCTTGGCCTGGCCAATACCCAAAACATTATATTAAACCATAAAGGAAGTATTGAGGTAAAAAGCAAGCCTGGCGAAGGAAGCCGGTTTATTATCACACTTGCTTTTGCAACCGAAATTTAGGTAGTTAAGGGGCTTTACTATAATGTTGCTATACTTTTACTTTCTTTTTAAACGCTAGCGTTATTGTTTTTTTACCGGTAATTTCATCACCTAATAGTAACCCCCATGGTTTTAATCCTTCTACCCGATCGAATATTATTTTTAAAATAGCGATGGTAGGAATAGATAGAAACATTCCTGAAACACCAGCCATTAATCCACCCGCTAAAACTCCCAAAATAGTTATGAGTGCATTTATTTTTACTTTAGAACTTACCACTTTAGGCATGATAAGGTTGTTATCAAAAAACTGAACTACGGTTAAAATTACCACTACAGCAATTACATCCGAAAGTTTGTTTGAATTACTTAACGTAACCAGCGCACAAAATACGGATGCTATCAGCATTCCAATATAGGGTATCAGGTTTAGCAGGGCAGCCAGCAATCCCAGGAATATGGCATATTTTATTCCAAACAAAATAAAACCCAATGAATTGATAATGGCTACAATGGCCATTTCTACCAATAAACCCATCATATAACCCTGTACAATAAATCTTGATTCCAGCAATACTTCTTTTACTTTTTCTGAATGGTGGGTACCGAAAACCCTGATAAAAAAAGTGTAGATCATATCCCTGTAATAGAGCAGCAGAAAAATATAAACCGGAAGCAGCACCAATACTGATACTAATTGAGTTACGGACAAAACAGTTACTCCAATAAAACTTGAGTATTCCATATTACCTGTAGCGGAGTTAACCATTGTTGCCTGAGCACTCCTGGTAATATTAAAACGAGTAGTAAGCCAGTTCTGTACAACTACTACATGATGCAGTAATTGCTTTTTAATGGCTGGGATATCTTTTACAAAATCTACTATCTGGCTGGTAAGAAAATACAAAATGCCAGCAAAAAGGATTAAACTTATTACCAGCGTAATCATGATTGCAATTACCCTGTTAACCTTACGATTTTCTAAAAACTTATTAAATGGTAATAGCAGTACTGCTATCAGCAATGAAAATGCAAGAGGTACAATAATATCCCTTCCGATAACTATAATGCCGCCCAGCAATACAATTAAAAGCAACATAATACAGGCCTTTACATAAAAAGGAAATGCCAAAGTAGGACTGGTAGCCATAGCCATAACAGTTTAAAACATTTACAAAATATGCAAAAGCCTGTTTATAATATTCTGCTATGCAGCCCTCTTAATTACATTCAGAATAACCGCAATAATGGCTATTACCAACAGAAGATGAATAAGACCTCCGGCATGATAGCCCAGGAACCCTATAGCCCACGCTATAATAAGAATTACCGCTACCAGGTACAATAAATTTCCCATGATAATAAAATTTAAAAAGTTAAAATAATTTAACTATTATCAAGAAAAAATGCTGCCAAAAATAAAAAAGTGATAGAACCTGACTAAAACAGCTATACTGCAAATAAATAAAAAAAGGAAGGAATAAAAAAAGGTAAAAATGAGGAAATTTTTCTACGAAATATATAAATTATGCATGCAACAAATCGTCTACAGTTTGATAAATCAATTCCCTGGTAAAGGGTTTGCTGATAAAAGTATCAGCACCATTGTTATATGCAGTTGATTTTTCTGAATGATTATCAAAGGCAGTTATCATCACTATTTTTGTACCTGGACTGTTTTCTTTTAATTGCTTAATGTAATTAATACCCAACCCATCAGGTAAATGGTTATCAAGGAATATTATTTCGGGATGCTGGCTTAATAGAGAAACCGTTGCTTCTTTTAAAGAATTTACATAATTCACCTCCAAATTCTTGGAACGTAAAATACTACTGAGCAAGTAACAAATATCTACTTCATCATCTATTATCAATATTTTCGGTTTCATTTCCATTATTACCTTTCTTTACCGTCTTTAATTGTGCTAATATTGAAACGTATTTTTTAGTTATTTATTGATCATTTTTTAAAATAGCTGTTACCTCCATATAAACAAGGGGTTTTATCCATCATTAAACTCCTTATATTCTTTCATTTTATTGTACAAGGTTTTACGATCGATATTTAAAATTTTAGCAGCCTTGCTTTTATTGTAATTTGCCTTTTTTAGTGCCATCACTATTGTTTCATATTCGGCATCAATACTGGCACCTTTCAGGCTATGTTCATTAATTTCTGATGAATGTGTATGACTTATATTTCTATCTGTTTGTATAAAGTTCTCATCCGGAAATACGCTGTCCTGGTTTAAAAAGCTACTGCCATCAAATAACAATTTACCATGGTTAACAATTTCAAAGGGCAAAGCAAGCAGTTCTATATTTTCGGTTTCAGTTAGTAAGGCAGCCCGATTAATTACATTTTTAAGTTCCCTTAAATTACCAGGCCAGTTATAGGTTTTAAACAATTGCTCCACTGCAGTATCAAAGCCGTTAATGCTCTTTTCTAATTCAGTATTTGCCTTTTTTAAAAAAAAGTCAGCAAAAACCATAATATCGTTTTTTCTTTTACGAAGCGGCGGCACAATAATGCTGAATTCATTAAACCTATGATAAAGATCCTCCCTGAATTTACCTTTACGGGCAACATCATAGAGCATTTCATTACTGGCTACAATAATTCTAATATCAAGTTCTATATCTTTATTTCCACCTACCCTTTTCATCTTCCTTTCCTGCACTACCCTAAGTAAGGATATCTGCACATCATAGGAAAGGTTAGAAACTTCATCTAAAAAAACTGTACCTCCGTTTGCCAATTCCAGGCTGCCAATTTTTTGATTCAGGGCTCCGGTAAATGCGCCTTTTTCATGACCAAACAACTCGCTACCCGCTAATTCTTTTGATAATGCACCGCAATCAATTGCTATAAACGGCTGGTTGCATCTCTTGCTTTTTTCATGTATATGCTGTGCTACAGATTCCTTACCACTGCCACTTTCGCCATAAATAATTACACTGTAATTAGTAGGTGCCACCAGATCTATTTGCTTGAGCAAATCACCAAAAACACCGTGGGAACTAAAAATATATTTGGCTTCAGTAATACTTTTATTATCACTTTTTATGGAGGCGTTATTTATCCTGATATTTTTATTATTGTCTAAATTAAACATACTACCCTGGCTGGTAGCCTTTTTAATAGTTTGTAAAATTTCTTCCGGAAAAAGTGGCTTGGTTATGTAATCAAAAGCCCCGTTCTTCATCACATCTACTGCCATCTTTATATCACTATAGCCCGTAATAATTATTACCGGCATTGCGGGCTTCTTCTCCTTAATTTTAAGCAACAATGTTTTTCCATCGGTATCCTGCAACCGGAAATCACATAATATGATATCGGGCGTTTGCAGATCCATCATTTCCAATCCTTTTTTGCCACTATGTGCATAAGAAACTTCGTAGCCATTCCTGGAAAGAAACCGATGCAACAACAAACACATGTCCACATCATCATCAATAATTAATATATGCTCCATTTTTAAATATTTCTTCTAAAGGTATCGATGAATTACAACAGGTTCATTTAATTTAATTTGATGAGAAATTAAATGACTCTGAAACAAAAATCTATTAAAATTCTTCTTTAAAGTTTTTTTAAGCTTCGGTAATAAAAAGAAAAAAAATAGTGCTTCCTGGAAAGGAAGCACTTTCTTACAAAACCTAAACCTAAAACCCTAAACCTATATAAAAGATGCAATATTTTTTTCCTTTTATCTGGCTCAATGAGAGATTATTAGAAAAGATAAGGCTACTGCTTTTTTAAAGTTCCTGATGCTAAACATAATTTGAAAAAATCTCATTGTATTCGTTACAGTCTAATAATGTAAATACCATACCAAAATATGAAATAGCAGGCTTTTCTAATAAAAAGTTCAGTTTTATCATTTACCAAAAAGTAAAATAGCTATAAAAAATTAAGCTGGCTATGCAGTCAGGGGCAAATCAATAGCAATTATTAAGTAATTTCCAGAAAAAAACTTTGAAATGAGCCTTGATATGGGAAAAATATGTAGAATCTATTCCACGTAACTTAAAGAGCAAATTTTAATACTTGTAAAATTTTATGGTATGCTTTTAGAATATAATCAACCTATGCAAAAAGTGTGGAAGGTTGTAAAATGGGTACTGCTTGTTTTCTTTGTATTGGTAATATGTATAGCCTTAATTATTCAGACTGGATTTTTTAAAGGTTTTGTTACCCGACAGATTACTTCCTTTATACAAAATAAGATTAAAACGGAGTTCAGGTTAGGAAGAGTTGACTATAGCATTCCAAACTGGATTGAGTTAAATGATTTATATATAGCAGATGAATCGGGTAAGGTATTAGTAAAGGGTAAAAAGATAAAGGTAAACCTGAATATGCTCGGGTTACTAAGGGGCAGGTACGAGATTAATAATATATTGTTGGATGACATTCAACTTAACCTCACCCGTAAACCTTTTGACTCCCTTTACAATTTTCAGTTTATAAATAATGCTTTTGCATCTAAAGAAAGTGCGCCTTTAAAAGATAAAATTGCAGCTAAGCCATTCAATATACTTTTGAAAAAAATTGAGCTTAAAAATGCCTTAGTTAACATCGAAGATAAATACAGCGGGCTTCAGCTAAAAGCCAATATTATTTCATTTAGAGCACTGGCACATAAACTGGATCTTGAAAAATATGCCTTTAGTTTTAAAGAAGCCAACCTGCAGCAATCGGAGATTCAGGTGCGAATGCTCACCTCCACTGCCCCTTTGTCTGTAGCAGTTGAACCTGTTATCAATCCTTCTTTTACTTTACAAAAAGCTGCCATTACAAAGTGTAAAATTTATTTTGAAGATAGCGCTTTGCAAATGATATCCAATAACCGGATAGATAGTTTTGAGGTAAAGAACCTTAATTATGCTGTTGATAAAATAAGGATCGATGGCATCCGTTTACAACACAGTAACATTCAGTTCAGCCACAATACAGCCCTCCTGAAAAGCAAAGTTCTGGCAGATACAATCACTACAAAAATCATTAAAAATAATCTTACAATTGCAGTAGGTTCGTTGTTACTTT
Source organism: Chitinophagaceae bacterium (assembly GCA_043745055.1). Classification (GTDB taxonomy): domain Bacteria; phylum Bacteroidota; class Bacteroidia; order Chitinophagales; family Chitinophagaceae; genus Ferruginibacter. The sequence goes on from JAYTTM010001061.1 coordinate 12,814, forward strand.
TGGAAAATAATATCCTATATAAAGATGCAGGAAAACCAACTGTAGCCGCAGGCTTTAATCCTGCAAATTTTGAGTTAACCAAACTGGCAGCCGGTATAAAAAATTTTACTTACAGCAGCAAAGGCACAGCTGCAACTATTGACAACATTGCATTGCAGGAAACAAAAGGCTTTCAGCTGGATTCGTTGACCGGTATTATTTCAGCATCGGATGATACCTACAAGCTGGAAAAACTTTTAATAAAAACCCCCAACAGTTACATACAGGGAAATGCCCTTATACTGCCAGCAACATTCACTACCAATCCAACGCTTAATAATGAAATAAATATCAGCAATACCAGCATTTCTTTAAATGATGTGGCACTGATTAATCCTGCAATAGTAAAAAAATACCAACAGCAAATAGGCCACAACAACCGCCTTTTCATCAACCTTGCTGCCAGGGGAAATGCCCAACGATTCAATATTCAATCTTTATCGGCCCATACCAACAGCAATGATATAAAGCTGCAGGCAAGTGGCACTTTAGGTAATTTAAATAACCTCAAAAAATTGTTGTACGATATTGCTATTGAAGATTTGGTTACAAATAAATCTTTTCTGCAACCATTTGTAAAAATGACCGGCACTCAGGTAAACCTCCCGCCTGTTATACGTTTAAAAGGAACTGTAAGCGGAAGCACCACCAGTGCCAATCCCAATGTTGTCATCAGCAGTGCTTATGGAATAGCCTTGATAAACGGTACATTTGCAGGCTTCGACAATCAGCAAAACCTTACCTATAATTTGCGTTTGACAGCAAAACAATTAGAGACCGGTAAATGGATCAACAAAGATTCTTTATTGGGAAAACTTACGGGCTATTTAACGCTAAAAGGCATTGGCATCGATTAC
>JAYTTM010001062.1:0-13600 GCA_043745055.1 Chitinophagaceae bacterium
GGAGCCTCAATTTTTGTAATACCGTTGGTAGTATTTACTGTAATAGGTTCCTGCTTTTCAGGTATAACAACTGCTTTGGGTTCTTCGAGTATTGTTGGAACCTGAATGATTTCCGGCGCTTCTACAACAATTTCTGATGGCTTCTCTGCCACAATTGGAGTTGCAGGCGGTGGGGTAGCTGATTCTTTTTTCTTAAAAGAAAGATCTTCTTCGTCTCTTTTCCTTTTATTTTCTGCAGGTGGAACTGTTTTTGTTAACTCGATTTTCTCCGCTTTTTGTTTGGCTACTTTATCCTGCTGAAACTCTGACTGAAGCACACGGTACATTTGTTCCGTAAGCTTTGCAGTAGGGTTTAAATGATCTTTACTAAAACCTTTAGACTCAAGGAATTCAACCAAGGTGTCTTTACCAATGTTGAATTCTTTGGCCGCTGCCATTAATCTGGGTGTATTTGTTGCTACTTCTGACATTCGTACTAAATCCCTTGCAGGATTTTTGGGGTCTGTTATAATTTGTTAAAAATGTTATTATTCTTTTTGTAATTGAAGTGTTTTTTCAATTACTCCTTTTCAAACTCTTCTTTCAAAACTCTTAATAAATCTTCGATTGTTTCTTTTTCCAGGTCTGTTCTGCGTTCCAGTTCTGCTGCATTTAATGCAAGTACCGATCTTGCTGTATCACACCCAACTTTTTTCAAGGCTTCTATCACCCATGGTTCAATTTCATCACTAAATTCTTCCAGGTCGATATCAAATTCGTTGTCCTCTTCTTCAATGTCGCGGAACACATCAATTTCGTAACCAGTTAATTCGCAGGCAAGTTTAATATTTACACCTCTTCTACCAATTGCCAAAGAAACCTGGTCTGGTTTTAAATATACAGTCGCATGCTTTTTTTCGTCGTCGAGTTCTATGCTGGTTATTTTTGCTGGCGTAAGTGAACGCTGAATTAACAGCTGCAAATTACTCGTCCAGTTAATAACATCAATATTTTCATTTTTTAGCTCCCTTACAATACCATGAATACGGCTGCCTTTCATTCCTACGCAGGCTCCAACCGGATCAATCCTATCATCAAAACTTTCTACTGCAATCTTTGCTCTTTCACCCGGATCTCTTACTATTTTTTTAACAACAATCAAGCCGTCGAATATTTCCGGCACTTCAATTTCCAATAATTTTTCAAGGAAAACGGGACTTATTCTTGAAATCACAATAACAGCCTGGCTATTTTTAAGTTCAACTTTCTTTACAACGCCTCTTACGGTTTCACCTTTTTTAAAGTAGTCGGATGGAATTTGTTCAGATTTTGGCAAAATCATTTCATTGCCTTCTTCATCGAGTAACAATACTTCTTTTTTCCAAACCTGGTAAACCTCTCCGCTTACTATATCTCCAACTCTGTCTTCGTATTTTTTAATCAACAAATTTTTCTTTAAATCGTTGATGCGGCTGGCCAGCGTTTGTTTACCTGCCAGTATTGCCCTTCGGCCAAATTCTTTTTGAATATCCACTTCTTCATATAACTCTTCACCAACCTGGTAATCGGGTTCTATTTTGATGGCATCTTTATACTCGATTTCTGTAAGTGTATTGTACAAATCATCATTGTCAACAATCGTTCTGCGACGGAAAATTTCTAAATCACCTTTTTGATCATTTACAATTACATCGAACTGTTCATCACTGCCATATTTTTTCCTTATCAGGGTTTTAAAAACATCTTCCATCACCTTCATCAACGTTGGTCGATCAATGTTCTCTGCATCTTTAAATTCCTGAAAGGAATCGATTAAGTTAATACGTGCCATAAGCCTTACCAGCCTCGCTTTTTTGTCCCCGCCGGAAGGGGGATTTTGTTATTTGAATATTAAAATGATACCTGCACAATTGTTTGTTTCATGTTGCTATAAGCAACTTCCTTAGTATGAACAACTGCTTTTTTATTTTTACCTTCTGTGTATTCCACCACAATTCCCTCTTCATTTGCATCCATCATCTTGCCTTCTACTTTTGTGTCGTCAAGGAAAGTTACCTCTACATTTCTTCCAATATTTTTTTTGTATTGACGTGGTAAACGCAAAGGTTCATCTACACCCGGGCTGGAAACTTCCAGTGAAAAATTCCCTTCAGGATACCATGCCTCTTCTTCTATTACCTTGTACATGGCTCTGTTAAGCCTTGCACATTTATCAATATTAACCCCAATATCGGAATCTAAAAACACCTTAATGTTATTAATGGGCTTAATGCGCACCGATACAAGGAAGATGTCTTCTACACCGTCAATTAATTTTTGAACCAGTGACTCTATTGGCTGTATTGCTGTATTTTGGGTCATATTAAATAAAGAAGGGAACGTTTCCCGTTCCCTTCTTTTGTTTCTTTTTCCGATGCAAATGTATGTAAAAATAACTAACAGCCAAAAACAGCAAATTATTTCATCCGGATAAACACTTTAAATAATTGCTAATTATTAACAGGTTTATTTTTAATTGAGTTATACATTTGTACTATGAATCTATTTAGGGTAGCTTTTGAACTTTTTGTTCTGTATTTATTGTACAAATTAATTTTTGACTTTATTATTCCGGTTGCAAAAACTACGAGTAAGGTTAAAAAACAATTTTCGGAAATGAGTGCACAAATGCAGGAAAAAATGAACCAGCAAAAAGCTGCGTCTCATAATGCACCCAATGCGCCTGTTGCAAATACTACCACTGCCAGCAAGGGTAAAAAAGATGATTATATAGAATTTGAAGAAATTAAATAATTCTTGTTCGGCAACCCTTTTTTTGTTATCCCACATTTGCCGTTAACCTACTTCATTAATAAAATTTCATAAAAAAAGCCTCCGTATAAATACAGGAGGCCATTCAAGTGAGGGGTTACAGTATAACTATTTTACAGCATGCAAATGTTCGCTTCTGCGTATTTTGTTGTATTTGGTATAAAATTTTATCGGATAAAATCCGGCAGGTTGTGTAAATCTTAGTAAAAAGTGTTTGAACGCCCTGGAAATTAAAAGTTCGTTTTTGTTATTATTCATAATAAAAGTATTTATTGAAATATCAACGAAAGTTAAAACGGATTATTGTGTAAATATTGTTAAGTCTTTGTACCTGTTATCATTCTTAACTTCTTTTTTAATTATTTAAGGTACGAAAAAGCCCCGGCCTAAGCCAGGGCTCCTCTATCGTCTATCGTGCCTAACGTTTAAAAGTTTAACCCATATTTTACCTATCCCAATGAGTGATTGATAAAAGCAGAGCGTTGTACATATTTTATATTGGGATGATAAATAAACAGGCAAGTCCCATTTTTTATCAAGTCTATTATTTTTTGATGAAATTCAAATGGTACAGCCGGGCAACCATAGCTTCTGCCCAGAAAGCCATTTTGATGAATAAAAGATTCACTTACATAACCAGCTCCATGCAGTACAATATTTCTTTGCAGGGCATTGTCATTAAAACCCTTTTCGCAGCCCTGCAGTTTTAATGAATAGCCATTGTTGCCTGAATAAGTATTAAGTGTAACGTAGAAACCAAGACTACTTTCATAAGAAGAGGACTTGTTGGAAAAACTGGTTGGGTATAATAGCCCTGTGTTGCGACCATGTGCTACCAGTGTATTATATAAAATTTCTCCGGTTGAAAGATTTAAAATATATAACCGCTTTTGGGTAGATGGCTTACTAAAATCAATGATTGTTATAAGGTCGGTATTATTGATTTTATTTGTTTGCGAAAGGTAATTGAACCCTTTTATTGCGTAAGTGAACACTTCACTGGAGATTCCAGAAGCTTCAATATTCCATGCTTTGTATCTATCTGCAATACTTTCAATTGTAAAAAAATTTTTTACCAAATGCTTTGTAAGGGAAAATTTTGTAGCTGCAAAATCCTTTCCGGGATTTTTAACAGCAACAATTGGTTTGCCTGAATTCATCAAAATAAAGCCAGGTAATATAAAAAGGTAACGGATTAAAGTAAACATTTTTTTAGTTTTTCAGGGCATTCAATTGATTGTCGGTTTCGGAATATAAATCGTTTAAAAAGCTACTTTATTGTTAACACAATAAAAAAGATGGAGCAATTGATGTAACGATTTTTACTATCTTTCCATCTTTATTATTTTACCGCAATTGCTTGCCAGCTTATTGTAAGCGTAAAATTCACAGCAGCATGCACCTATCACCAAGAGAATCAGAAAAACTACTGCTTTTTTTAGCCGGCGAACTGGCAGCTAAAAGAAAAGCCAGAGGGTTACAATTAAATTATCCCGAAGCCATCGCATATATCAGCAGCCATTTGCAGGAAGGAGCCCGTGACGGAAAAACTGTTGCCGAACTGATGCAATATGGTACTACTATTTTATCTCGCCACGATGTGATGGAAGGAATACCGGAAATGATACATGATGTACAGATAGAAGCTACATTTCCTGACGGTACCAAACTGGTAACGGTGCATGACCCAATAAGATAAACCCCCATCCCCTAAGGGGGGTGAGGCAGCTACTTTTATTTCAAAGTGACATTGTAAATTCAAATAGTGATACCTAATCAAAATAAATGAAGTAACAATATTCACAAACCTGCTTTATCCTCCTTTAGGGGATGGGGGCAACAATTTTTTCATTATGATTCCCGGAGAATACATCATTGCAAAAGGCATGATTAAAATTAATGCAGGACGAAAAACAGCAACTATTACAGCGGTTAATACTGGTGACAGGCCAGTACAGGTTGGCAGTCATTTTCATTTTTTTGAGATAAATAAAAAAATGAATTTCGACAGAGGCAAGGCATTTGGTATGCGGCTGGATATTGCAGCAGGCACAGCCGTAAGGTTTGAACCGGGTGAAGAAACAGAAGTTCAATTGGTGGAGTTTGGAGGAAAAAAAATAATAAACGGGTTTAATAATTTAGTAAATGGAAAAATAAAAGCGACACAGGCAAAAACAAACGCTGTACGAAAAGCTTACCACAATCATTTTAAAACAGCAGCCAATGAGTAAGAATATAAGACGAGCTAATTATGCTAAAATGTATGGCCCTACCACCGGAGATAAAGTGCGATTGGGCGATACAGAACTGTTTATAGAAATAGAAAAAGATTACACCGTATATGGCGATGAAGCAAAGTTTGGCGGCGGCAAAACTATTCGTGATGGTATGGCACAATCAGCAACAGCTACACGAAGCGAAGGTGTGCTTGATTTTGTTATCACCAGTGTAATGATCATTGACCATTGGGGAATTGTGAAAGCTGATATCGGCATAAAAGATGGAAAAATTGTTGGTATTGGCAAAGCTGGTAATCCGGATACAATGGATGGCATTACACCAAATATGGTGATTGGTGCCAGCACAGAAGTGCATGGTGGAGCAGGATTGATTGCAACTGCCGGCGGCATTGATACGCACATACATTTTATTTGCCCCCAGCAAATTGATCATGCTTTGTTCAGCGGCATTACCACTATGCTGGGGGGCGGCACCGGTCCGGCAGATGGAACCAGCGCTACTACCGTAACTCCCGGAGCATGGAACATTCAAAAAATGCTGCAGGCTGCAGATGCTTATCCCATGAACCTTGGTTTTATGGGAAAAGGAAATTGTGCAACCACAGCCCCTTTGATTGAACAGATTGAAGCAGGTGCATTGGGATTAAAAATTCATGAAGACTGGGGCAGCACAGCAGCGGTGATTGATGCATCATTAACTGTAGCTGATAAATTAGATATACAGGTTGCCATACATACCGACACCTTAAATGAAGCCGGTTTTTTAGAGGATACAGTTGCGGCTATTGCTGGCCGTGTGATACATACTTTTCATACTGAAGGCGCTGGCGGAGGCCATGCACCTGATATCATCAAGATAGCGATGTATCCAAATATACTTCCCTCATCAACCAATCCTACCAGGCCATATACTGTTAACACAATTGATGAACACTTGGATATGCTGATGGTGTGCCATCACCTTAACAGCAGTGTGGTAGAAGATGTGGCTTTTGCTGACAGCCGCATCCGCCCCGAGACAATTGCTGCGGAAGATATTTTGCATGATATGGGTGTTATAAGCATGATGAGCAGCGACAGTCAGGCTATGGGAAGGGTGGCAGAAGTGATAACACGTACCTGGCAAACAGCGCACAAAATGAAAGTGCAGCGTGGAGCTTTGCCGGAAGATGAAGGCAATGAAAATGATAACACCAGAATAAAAAGGTATGTAAGCAAATATACCATCAACCCTGCAGTGGCGCATGGCATCAGCAGCTATGTTGGTTCTATTGAAAAAGGAAAGATGGCTGACATTGTTTTATGGAAGCCTTCCATGTTTGGTGCCAAGCCGGAAATGATTATTAAAGGCGGGATGATTATCGCCAGCAAAATGGGCGACCCGAACGCTTCGATACCTACACCACAACCTGTTATGTACCGCCACATGTTTGGCGCTGCAGGCAAAGCTCTGTTCGGTACATGCGCAACTTTTGTTTCAAAAATTTCTTTAGATAAAAAAATTGTGCAGCAATATGGTTTGCAAAAAATGCTATTGCCAGTAAAAAACTGCCGCAATATTGGCAAGAAGGATATGGTAAATAATACCGCCACACCAAATATAGAAGTGAATCCTGAAAATTATGAAGTGAAAGTGGATGGTGAACATATTACTTGTGAGCCGATGAAAGTGTTACCACTGGCACAACGCTATTTTTTATTTTAGCAACCTTTAACAGATTGCTTTAATTATCCTGTGACCTCAGCTTTTGAAATTAAGAAGAAGTACAAATTCAATTACGAACGATCATGTTGATACAAAATAAAATAGGGAATCTTGCTACTATTGAAATCAATCAACGGAAGGTGGATTATATTTTTTTGGAATGGCATGAAAGCAGGAAAAGAATTCTTAGAAAAATAACCGAGGCAGGTGTAGAAATTGCTATTCAGTTTTTAACTAAAAATCCGGAGTTGACGGAGGGAGATATACTATTTGCGGATGATGAAACTATCATCGCCGTTTGTATACAACCATGCGATTGCATTGTGCTGCAGCCAAAAAATGCGTTTGAAATGGCAACGATGTGTTATGAGATTGGCAATAAACATTTACCGCTATTTTACGAAGCAGACCAATTGCTGGTTCCTTTTGAAATGCCTTTATTTAGATTATTAGCTGCACAGGGTTTTGATGTACTACAGGCAAACAGAAAATTATTACAGCCATTAAAAACAACGGTAACGCCACACAATATTTCCATTGGCGACAACTTATTTTCAACCATTATAAACCAGTAAAATCTCTCGGTTTGAAAACAGCTTTACTTAGTTTATTGCATTTAAGCGACCCAACATTACCAATAGGTGGTTATGCCCACTCAGCAGGGTTAGAAACTTATGTGCAGCAAGGGAAAGTAAAGGACTTGATTACTGCCAAAGTATTTATAACGGAAATGCTGAGCCGGAATTTATTATATACTGATGCAGCATTTGTATCGCTGGCTTATGATGCAGCTTTAAAAAATGAAGATGAATATTTATTGCAATTAGATGAGGAATGTGCCGCAGTAAAACTGCCTTCAGAAATCAGGCAGGCCAGTCAGAAATTAGGGATTCGTTTGATAAAGATTTTTCAACCGGTGTGCAACAACGAACTGGCTAATGCTTACAGAATATTAGTGGAAAAAAAAGAGACTCCCGGAAATTATTGTATTGCATTTGGTATGTATTCATATACTTTAGGGCTGAGTAAAAATGATGCATTAACAGGTTTTTTTTATAATGCAGCTGCAGGTTTTGTAACCAATTGTGTAAAGCTTATTCCGCTTGGTCAGCATGATGGACAGGAAATATTATTTTCGTTGTTCCCCTTAATGCAGGAGCTGGCAGAAAAATCTTTAATACCCGACAAAAATTTAATAGGTATGTGTTGTACTGGTTTCGATATTCGATGTATGCAGCACGAGCAGTTGTATTCACGGCTGTATATGAGTTGAGAGGTTTCACGCAAAGAGGCAAAAAAAGCAAAGGCGCAAAAACACTTTGCAATTTTTCCATCTTACTTAAAAATATTTTATAATAAAATTATGAACAGAACCTATATAAAAATTGGCGTTGCAGGCCCGGTTGGCTCCGGCAAAACTGCTTTGATAGAAAGGCTGAGCAGGGCCATGAGCAATGACTACAGCCTTGCTGTAATTACAAATGATATTTATACCAAAGAAGACGCCGCCTTTTTAACCGAGAACTCTTTGTTGCCTGCTGAAAGGATTATTGGTGTGGAAACCGGTGGATGTCCGCATACCGCAATTCGTGAAGATGCAAGTATGAATTTAGAAGCAGTGGAAGAAATGGCAACAAGAATTCCTGATGTGCAGATTATTTTTATTGAAAGTGGCGGAGATAATTTATCAGCTACTTTTAGCCCCGACCTTGCCGATGTAACCATCTTTGTAATTGATGTGGCCGAAGGTGATAAGATACCACGAAAAGGTGGGCCCGGCATTACAAGAAGTGATTTGCTGATAATTAATAAAATTGATTTAGCTCCTTATGTGCATGCCGATCTTGGCGTAATGGAAAGAGACGCCAGAAAAATGCGTAACGGCAATCCGTTTGTATTTACCAACCTCATGAGCCTGCAGGGGCTGGATGCTGTAATTGGCTGGATAAAAAAATATGCATTACTGGAAGCCAGCAACGAACCCAATCTGTGCCGATGAATGCCCAACTGCACATACATGTTGCTAACAGAGATGGACGTTCTTATTTAAAGAAAGCCTTTTTTACTACGCCATTTAAAGTAGCGAACATTACCGAAGATAAAAGTGTACGGCAATTGCAGCTGATGCTTATGAGTTCATCGCCGGGTATTTTAGATGGTGATGTGTACGAGATGAAAATTGAAGTAGAAAAAAGCGGTTCGATACAATTGTTTACGCAGGCTTACCAACGCCTCTTTCTCATGAAGCAGGGTGCAACGCAACAATTAACTGTGCAGTTGGCGGATGATTCAGAGTTCTGTTTTCTACCGCATCCATCTGTGCCGCATAAGCTATCCATTTTTACAACACACAATAATTTTTATCTCAGTAACAACTGCCAGTTTATTTTTGGAGAGGTTCTTACCTGCGGCAGAAAACTAAATGGCGAAGTGTTTTTATTTTCGAAATACCACAGCATCACACAAGTTTTTATCAATAATAAATTAGTGATAAAAGAAAATTTATTGATGCAGCCATCCTTCATTAACTTATATGCCATTGGACAATTAGAAGGCTTTACACACCAGGCCAGCATGATTTATCTGCAACCAAATGTTGATTGTAAAAAATTACAAGCAGCCATCATTGAAATATTATCAACAGAAAAAAATATGGAATTTGGTATTACTGCTGCACCGGTAAATGGGCTTATCATTCGGTTAATGGGGCATGGTGCAGAGCAACTGTATAACTGTTTGAAACGGGTAGCAGAAATATTTCGTTTAGAAACAACCAGGTGCAATATTCCAATTGTTCAATTATAAAAAAGAATACATGGTTCCGAAAAAAAAATTAACCATTTCCAAGAATGCTTTAGTCACTCATTTCCAGTCAGCCGGATGTAAAATATATATTAATGCTTTTGATTTCTCATTTCAATATTCAATATCTTCCAACCTTATTTTTTACGAATGAAACATACAGGTATTTATAATTTTAGATTGATAATTGCGGGCATTTTATTTGCGATTTTATGGGCATCGGCAAGTGCTGCCACCAAAATCGGTCTGCAATCGGCACAGCCTTTTGTAATTGCAGTTACAAGATTTTTTATAGCTGGTATCATCATGGTTTTTTTTGCGCATGCAGTACTTAAAGTTCGTTTACCACAAAAAAAGGAATGGAAACAACTGGCCATTTACGGATTATTGAACATCAGTATTTACCTCGGGTTGTATGTTATAGCTATGCAATATGTTTCAGCTGGATTGGGATCTTTATCTGTTGGAACGGGACCTGTACTCATCAGCATCATTGCAGCTTTCTGGCTCAGGCAACCCATCAAACGGGTCACCATTTTCAGCCTGTTGTTATGCACCGGTGGAATTATAGTAGCAGCATATCCGCTGCTTAAAAACAGCTATGCCACACCGGCAGGTCTCCTCATACTTTTTATGGGCATTCTGTCTTATTCTGCTGGTGCAGTATATTTTTCAAAAAACAAATGGGGTAGCCTGCACATTCTAACTATCAATGGCTGGCAAACATTAATAGGAGGCATTTTCCTGCTGCCATTTCTGTTTATTTTTTATGATAGTAGTAAAAATGTGTACGACATTAAATCAATTGGCTGCATCCTTTGGCTGGCACTACCGGTTTCTATAGGTGCTGTTCAATTGTGGTTGTACCTGTTGAGAGATAACCCTGTTAAAGCAGCCTTCTGGCTATTTCTTTGCCCAGTTTTTGGATTCACTATTGCAGCTGTTATGCTGAAAGAACCTATCAGTTTGTACACTTTTATTGGCGTGGGATTGGTTATTGCCGGGCTATTTATTGTACAAAGAAAAAAATAAATACAGGTTATGCTTAACCACAATTTTATACGATGCTGTATTTATAAAATTGTATGGGCGATGGCTAACTAAAATAGAGATTGAACAGGTATTGGTTATTGAAAGTATTTTATACCATGTAGAGTTTGAAGAAAATAAAAATAAGATGGCTGAAATATAACTGAAAACTTCCCCCATCCAACCTGTTATTATTTATTAGCAAATACTCTCCCTTATGTGTAAATTTGGTTTTAACCCAATAAAAAATCTTCAGCAGGTCTTATCCTGTTATAAATAAGTTGCTGATTTGTCACTTATTTTCATGCACTACAAAAAATCATCCCAATTGAAACCAGTTTATACATTGCTCACATGAACATCCATCTTCCTACACTAATTTTAGTAATTGCCATCTCGGGCATACTCAACATTTTTATTTTGCTGGCGCAGTACATTGTAAATAAAAAATTTAAGGGAATTATGCAATGGGTGGCAGGTTTTGCTGCATTGGCAACTTCGCAATTAATTACATTTTTACATGGGCAACTGGGAGACTTACTTTCTATAATCATTTCTGATATATTATTGGTAACTGCATTTCTTTCTATTGCAGCAGGTTTAAAATTGTTTTTTGGCTACCGGATTAACCGGCTATATTTCATTGTATTGTTTTCACTGATTGTTTTTTCAACCGTTGCTTTTTATTTTCACCAGAATAATATTTTGGAGCAAGAAATTCTTTTGTCAATAATTGCATTCGTCTGCTTTGGAATGGCCAATGATTTATACAAGCAACATCAAATAGTTTATAATAAGACAACATTTATTTTAATCGTACTTTTCTCATTCTTCGGATTAATGTTTTTTTCACAGGTTGTATTTGATATATTCTGGTATAAAAATGCCATAAACGAGGTTGGCATTTTTATGCCCGTTATTTACCTTGTTTCCGATATTACAAGTACCATAGTTGTATTTGGGTTTATAATGCTTATAAATAAGCAACTGATAGCTGAACGGCAAACGGCAATAGATGCATTACAAACCAGTGAAACCAACTATCGCAAGGATTTTTTATTTCTTAAATCAATTTTAGAAAGTCCACAGGATATTATCATTTTTTGCCTGGATACAAATTATTGTTACACTGAGTTTACCTCTTTTCATAAAAAATTGATGAAAAAATTATGGGGCAAAGATATTTTTAAGGGTATGAATATATTATCTGCCATTACTAGAACGGATGACAGAGATAAAGCAAGGATAAATTTTGACAGCGCATTGCAAGGTGAATATTTTTCTTTGGAAGAAGCTTATGGTGACGAAAATTTTTATCGCACCGATTTTGAAGTACGGTATTCTCCCATAAAAAATACCGATGGTAAAATTACCGGAATATCCGTTTTTGTAATTGATATTACAAAACGGAAAGCATCAGAAAAAGAAATGCTGGAATCAAAAAATTATTTTGAAACAATGTTTAATAGCAGCCCGGATGCTGCAATGATTATTCAAATTCCCAGCGGAAAAATTGTTGAGGTAAACGATGCATTTGAAATAAATGCTGGTTTTACCAGAAATGAATCTGTAGGAAATACTACCCTCGATTTACAGCTTTGGGTAAACATTGAAGATAGAAACACGTTGATAGAAACCTTGTCAAATAAAGGAATTTGCGAAAACCTGGAAGTATTGTTACGTAAGAAAAACGGGGATATTCAAACAGGCCTTGTATCTGCCAGAACATTCAATATTAATGGCATAGCCCATATAATAACAACCTTTCATGATATTACTCAACTAAAAAAAGCTGCAGAAGAAAAGGAATTTGAGAGAAGAGACAAAGAAGCCCTGATTAACAGTACAACCGATTTAATATGGAGTGTGAGCAGCGATTTTAAATTGATTGCTGGTAATAATGCTTTTATAAATGATACTAAAAAATACACAGGCGTTGAATTACAACCTGGCGATTCCCTATTGTCCGGTGATAGTTTTCCGGAAGTATATTTACAATACTGGCAAAATTTATATGAGAGAGTATTGGCTGGTAATGCTTTTAATACCGAGTTGGAATGGATTACTGCTGACAAAAGTAATTTGAGGTGGACAGAATTTTACATGAATCCTATAAAAGTAGCAGAAAAAATTACCGGCGTGGCTTGCTTTGGCAGAGATATTTCCGAACGAAAACTGAATGAAAATGTAGTAAAAGATCTTAACAACCAGGTAAAATGGCGGGCAGATGAATTGGCGGCTTCTAACAAAGAACTGGAGCAGTTTGCATACATTGCCTCACACGATTTGCAGGAGCCATTGCGGATGGTAAATAGTTTTCTATTATTATTAGAAAAAAAATATCTTAACCAATTAGATGAAACAGCCCTTCAATACATACACTATGCAACTGATGGGGCTACCCGTATGCGACAGATTATTTTAGATTTATTAGAATACTCACGGGTAGGCAAAGGCCATAAACAACCGGAATTACTGGATATGAATTTACTGATGAAAGAAATTATTCATTTAAACAGTGTTGCCATACAAGAGTGTAGTGCCAGCGTTCGCTATAGTCAATTACCGGCTATTGTTGCAGTAAAATTACCAATACAGCAGGTAATGCAAAACCTATTATCAAATGCATTAAAATACAGGCTACCTGCTATGGCCCCGGTTATAGAAATTAATGCGTTGGAGCAGGAAGATTACTGGCAATTTGAGGTGGCAGATAACGGCATCGGAATTCAACCTGCTTTCTATGAAAAAATATTTGTTGTGTTTCAACGACTGCATGGCCGTGAAGATTACGCTGGTACTGGACTTGGCCTTGCCATTTGCAAAAAAACAATTGAAATGATGGGTGGAAAAATCTGGGTGGATTCTGCACCCGGATTGGGTAGCCGTTTTTTCTTTACAGTAAAAAAATAAATTCAGGTAAATGATAAACTAGTGTTAAGTTAAACGTGAATTGGCAATGGTGAATGGTCAATATTTAACCATTCACCATTCACAAATTGATACGTCATTTTAAGCTTAACATAACACTAGT
>JAYTTM010001063.1:0-3616 GCA_043745055.1 Chitinophagaceae bacterium
TAATTATAATAAAAAGCAGGTTGGGCCAGCGGACTAGTTGCAAAAAAGCAAGTGTTAATTTCATTGTAATGTTTCAGCCCCTAAATTAAACAATGTATATTTAAAAGAGGTTACAAGGTTTTCAATAGGTTAAAATTAACAATGCCCCGATGTTTTCTTTGTCTTGCAAATTGCTTTTATTAAAACCGATATAAATCAACAACAATAACGCTACCCAAATAAACCTATGATGCCAATAGCAAAAGAAGCATTAAATCTTCTGATTCATCATTGATTTATTACCCATGGATACAGAATGATAACACAATTTCTACACAACAATTTTCTTCAATTGTTGTAAATAATTCTCGTCAAAACTTGCTCCTAGTCCGGGGGATTCCGGCACACTTATTTCTCCGATGGCACTATAAGAAATTCCGCCAATTACAGGATCTTCCATAAACATTAATGCGGTATCAAAATCGCAGTGCACAACCACATCGCTGGTAAGCGCCAGGTGAGCAGCTGCAGTAAATGCAAGCCTTGATTCGAGGAAGCCTCCAATTTGTACAATCATGTTATTTTGTTCCGCTATTTGTATTATTTTTTTTGCACGGAAAATACCTGCAGATTTACCCAATTTTACATTTAAAGAATCGCAGGCCTGTATATCAACCAATCGCTGTGCATCATGCTCATCGCAACAACATTCGTCGGCCATTATTTTTACAGCGCTTTGCTTACGAATTGCTGGCAACTGCATGTAATCCCATCTTGGTATAGGCTCTTCGCAATGCTGAATGTTGTAGGGCCACAATGCTTGTAAAATATCAAGCGTTGTATCTCCAGTCCAGCCCTGGTTGGCATCAATTCTAAGTGGCAGGTTCATTCCAATTGCTTCCCGTATCATTTTAATACGTTCCACATCTGCCTCTTTGTTGCCGCCCAATTTTACCTTTACCACCTGAAAACCATTGGCTTTTATTTTAACCGCATCAGCTGCCATTTTGATAGGATTATCAAAACTCACCGTATAATCTGTTACCAAAACTTTGTTGTTGCTGCCTCCTAAAAAGGCATACAGTGGCAGGCCGGAATGCTGTGCAGCAATATCGTACAAAGCCATATCAAAAGCACTTTTAATACTATTGTTGGCATATATAACAGTATCCATAATTTTTGTGCAAGTTTCAATATCCAAAGGATTTTTTCCTTTTAACCTTTTGGCTAAATACTGCCCAACAACAAAGCCTGTTTCCATGCTTTCGCCATTGATGGTTTTAAAAGGACTACATTCTCCTGTGCCTGTAATTCCATTATTTGTTTTGATTATTACAATTACATTTTCAGCATGCGTTAATAAACCCAGCGAAATAATAAAAGGCTCTTTTAGCTTAATGTTGGATTGAAAGATTTCGATAGTTTCAATTAGTAAACCGGTGGCTGACATGGCGAATTGGTTATTTTTTTAAAGTCTGCAAATGTACCCGGTTTTGATTTTACCGGCGAATTTTTTCAGGTTGACTAAATCAATTTCAATAATTAAATTGCTAACTAATTTAGTGTGGCTATATTTGATCTATCATGTATGCAATTGTAGATATAGAAACCACCGGTGGATATGCCGCAGCCAATGGCATCACAGAAATTGCGGTGTACATACACAATGGCAAAAAGATAACCCGCCATTTTGAAACGCTTATCAACCCGGGAAAACCAATACCACCCTACATTAAAGCATTAACTGGCATTGATGATGCAATGGTACGAAACGCACCTGCCTTTGAGGAAATTGCAGAAGTGCTGTATGATTTATTAAAAGATTGTGTGTTTGTTGCCCACAATGTAAACTTCGATTATTCTTTTGTAAATCATCAACTGAAGGCATCTGGCTTTCAACTTTTACCCAAAAAATTATGTACCGTACGGCTTAGTCGTAAAACATTTCCCGATTTACCTTCCTATAGTTTGGGTAACGTTTGCCGGTCGTTAAATCTGCCCATCAATAACCGGCACCGTGCCGGCGGAGATGCGTTGGCCACTGTACAACTGCTGGAACATTGCCTGTGCAATGGTGGAGCCATCCACATTGATGATATGCTAAAGAAAACCTCTGGCGAACAATGGCTGCCATTGAAACTTACAAAAGCAGATATATTACGACTACCCTCCGGGCCTGGTGTTTATTATTTTCATGATTCAAAGGATAAAGTAATTTATGTAGGCAAGGCAATAAACATTAAAAAACGGGTGAGCAGTCATTTTACGCACAATGATGCCGACAGAAAGCGGCAAAACTTTTTACGCACTATTTGCAAAATCACCTATAAAGAATGTGCTACTGAATTGCAGGCCATTGTGATGGAAAGTACTGAAATAAAAAGGCTTTGGCCAAAGTACAACTATAGCCAAAAACAACCATTGCAAAAATTTGCCCTGTATATGTTTGAAGATAACCGGGGCTATCAACGACTGGCAATAGATAAAAAGAAAAAGAACCTACAGGCATTGTACAATTTTAATTTACTGAACGAAGGCCTGGTAATGCTCAAAAAAATTGCAGCAACTTTTGAGTTAAATGAAAAGCTTTGTTTTATTGACAAAACAGCTTTCACCGAAGAGGAATGGGAACAACTGGAAGCACTATCGAATTATAATACAAAAGTACAACTGGCACTGGATGCATTGGATAAACAACTACCCACTTTTGCAGTACTCGACGATGGATTACAACCAACAGAAAAATTGTGTTTACTGATAGAACGTGGCAGCTTTTGGGGCATGGGTTATTTACCAGCAACACACAATATCACATCATCAGGAGAATTAAAAAATCTTTTAACTGCTTACGCAGATAACGACACTATTCGTAACAGCATTTATTCTTTTGTAACACAGCATCCGCAAAAAAAAATTAATTTAAGGTGATGATATATTTTTAAAAAAGTCAGCAAATAAAACATAACCCCAGGTTACAATTTTTAAATTAATAGCGTAATAAAGATAGGCTGCAAACTCTTTGACGGCCTCAGAAAAAAGGTGTTAAGAAAATTTGAATAATTGACGTTAAGAAATGAAATTGATGTTACAAATGTTTAGTTCTGCAATTAGTTTGTAAGTCCTACAAATGCTTAGTCATATTCCAAAGCTTAAGCTAATTTCATTTTAGCAAATAATTCAATTTTTAGCCTTTTTTCTGAAGCCTTGATCTTTTTTGTAACCTTTTTTGCATCAAGGCAAAAAAGTAAATAGAGTCTAATAAAGCAGGTTAAGCTTTTGCGATCTAAGGTAATTATTCTATAAAATTTATATTGGTATTTCCTTGAATTACAGCGAAGGGATTATAGCCTGTCGTATTTGCCTAATCAATAAATTTTACAATCCAATTATCCAATTTTTTCTTTCACTGCACAAAGTTAATTTCGCAACCCAAACAATAAATTATGACCGAATTTATACAGCCGATAGCCGGCAAACTACATATAAAATCACAACAGGTAGAAACCGTTTTAAACCTACTGGCAGAAGGCGCCACCATTCCATTTATTGCCCGTTACCGAAAAGACAAAACAGGTGCGCTGGATGAAGTGCAAATTCAACAAATACAGGATGAAGCAAAGTTTTTAAAAGAGTTTGC
>JAYTTM010001064.1:0-13564 GCA_043745055.1 Chitinophagaceae bacterium
ATAAACGACTGGAACATATTTTGAACAATTTTATCCAATATTATTAACCAACAAAAAATTATAAAAATGACACTCGTAAAAGTTAACAACCCAATTGCAAAAAATTTTGATGGATTGATGAACCAGTTTTTAAATGATTTCCCATCTGCCGTAGGCAAAACCATCAGGGAAGAATTTGTAGGTTTTCCTCCGGTAAATATTGATGAAAAACAGACCGGCTACCTGTTGCAGTTAGCAGCACCCGGATTTGAAAAAACGGATTTTACAATAAAACTCGAAGCTGATTTATTAACCATTAGCGCAGGAAAACTGGCGGAAACCAAAGATGAAACGGTAAAATCAATCAGGAAAGAATTTTCCAACAAATCCTTTAAACGCAGTTTTACTTTGGATGAAAAAATTGATGGCGCTAATATCGTTGCCAAATATGAAAACGGTATTCTGTATGTAGAAATCCCTAAAAAAGAATTGGAAAAAACAGCAGCAAAAGAAATAGCTATATCATAATAGTACTGTTTATACAGTAGGCATACAGTGGTTTGGGTTAAGAAGCTACCCCGTTTATTTGGGGTAGCTTTCTTTTAAGATCACAGAGTTAGAGCTGAAAAAATCTCAAAAAAACATCTCTGGTATTTCGCCTTCAACGATTAACTTACCGGCTGTTTTGGCTTTTATTTCGTTCACACTAACACCAGGTGCCCTCTCCAAAAGCCTGAAGCTACCATTAACTATATCCAGCACTGCTAATTCTGTAACTACCTTTTTTACGCAGTTTACGCCTGTTAAAGGCAGGGTACAGGCAGGTAATAATTTCGATTCTCCTTTTGGATTGGTATGCATCATGGCTACCATAATATTTTTAGCACTCGCAACCAGGTCCATCGCACCACCCATGCCTTTAACCATTTTTCCCGGTATTTTCCAGTTGGCAATATCACCCAACTCACTCACTTCCATTGCACCCAGTATTGTCAGGTCTACTTTTCCTGCCCTTATCATTCCAAAACTCATGGCACTATCAAAAAATGCAGATCCGGGTACCGTTGTAATCGTTTGCTTGCCTGCATTTATCAGGTCGGCATCTTCTTCTCCTTCTAATGGAAATGGCCCCATTCCCAACAATCCATTTTCGCTTTGCAATACTACCTTTATGCCAGCAGGTATATAATTAGCAACCAAGGTAGGAATGCCAATACCAAGGTTTACATAGTAACCATCCTTTAATTCCTGGGCCAGGCGTTGTGCAATTTGATTTTTGTTAAGCATAAAAGAAACAATGTAGAAATGAAAAAAGGTAAATTATATTGAAAGCCTATTCGACCAATAGGCTAATCATTCGCTTTCGTTACGGTTCGCTGTTCTATTCGTTTTTCATAATTAATTCCCTGAAAAATGCGATGTACATAAATTCCCGGTGTATGAATATGATTTGGATCTAAGGCTCCGGCTGGCAGCAATTCCTCTACTTCTGCAATGGTTATTTTGCCGGCCATGGCCATTAAAGGATTAAAGTTGCGGGCAGTTTGCCGGAATACCAGGTTACCATCCGTATCTCCCTTCCATGCCTTTACCAGCGCAAAATCTGCATCAAATGCGTATTCCAGCAGGTATGCTTTATTGTTGAATTCCCTCACTTCTTTGCCAATAGCCACTTCGGAGCCTACTCCGGCAGGTGTAAATATTGCAGGCATACCATAACCGGCAGCCATGCAGCGGGTAGCAAGCGTTCCCTGTGGAATCAGCTCCACCTCCAATTCACCATTAAGCAATTGCCGTTCAAACTCAACATTTTCACCTACGTAGGATGCTATCATTTTTTTAACCTGTTTTTGCTGCAGCATCAGGCCAATGCCAAAATCATCCACGCCGGCATTATTAGAAATGCAGGTTAGGTTGATGGGTCCTTTTTTAACCAACGCTGCAATGCAGTTTTCCGGAATACCACAAAGGCCAAAGCCTCCTAATAATAAAGTGGCACCATCTTCAATATCGCTGATTGCTGCAGCTGCAGTAGCATAAACTTTTTTCATTTTGAATTGCAGGCATTTTAAGTATAAAATCAATTAATACCCGGGTATTAAAAGTAACAAAATAATTAAAATGCTGGCATTATAATTTGTAAATGAACATTTCAATGTTGTTTAATTGGTAGAAAAAATAACCCTGTATTGAAATTTATACAGCAGTTGATTTTTACATTTATAAACAATTTTTTAAACAAAAAAACAACCAGAATGAATTAAAAATTGAAAGGATAAAATTTTACAGAAAACTAATTAGCTGAAAACTTGAAACAAAACTGATATTTGTTCAGTTTTGCTATATTTACCCATTGATATGTATAAAATTCTGAGAATTCATAACAGGCTAATTGTTGGAGGGCCAACTCATAACGTCACTTTGCTTACTGCTTATCTTACACCTGAATTTGAAACCAGGCTTTTGGTTGGCAAAAAGGATCCTGCTGAAAAAGATGCCACCTATATTGCTCAGCATTTGGGTCTTAAACCTATTGAGATTGCTGAGATGAGAAGAAGTATTTTACCATTCAATGATATTATTGCCTACTTTAAAATCAAAAAAATAATTAGGCAATATAAACCTGATATTGTTCATACACATGCCTCCAAATCGGGCGCTATTGGGAGAATGGCAGCTAAATCATGCAATGTTCCCTTAATCGTTCACACCTTTCATGGCAATGTTTTTCATTCGTATTTTAATGGCTTTCTCACTTCTCTTATTATCAGGACTGAAAGATACCTTGCTAAAAAAGCTGATGCTATTATTGCTATAAGTGATTCCCAAAGGAACGAGCTGATAGATGTTTACAAAATAGCCAAACCTGAAAAAATATTTACCATACCACTGGGCTTTAATTTAGAAAAATTTTCAGTTAACCAGGATGCAAAAAAAGAAATATTCAGAAACAAGTACGGTTTTGATAACAATGATATTGTAATTGGAATTATCGGCAGACTGGTACCGGTAAAAAATCATGAAATGTTTTTAGAAGTTGCTGCCCTGGTAAAAGCAAATAGCCGCAACAATATCCGGTTCGTTATTATTGGTGATGGAGAATCAAGAACGCTGATAGAAAAAAAAGCAGCAGAACTTAACCTCAGCTATTCCTATTTTATAACACACCCAAATGTTAAAACAGATATACTGGTAACTTCCTGGGAGACTGAAATTGACCAGGCCCTGGCTGGTATTGATATCATTGTACTAACCTCTCACAATGAGGGAACACCAGTATCATTGATTGAAGCACAGGCGGCTTACAAACCAGTGGTATCAACCAATGTAGGCGGTATTGAAGATATTGTACAACACGGCGAAACTGGTTTTATTACAGAAGCAGGAGATACTGCCTCCTTTGCACAACACATTCACACACTAATTACGGCCCCTGAATTAAGAGAAAAAATGGGCAAAAAAGGGTATGAAAATGTTATTAAGCGTTACTCCAAACAACGTTTAATTACTGATATGAAACATTTATACCTCAGTTTTCTGGAGAAGAAATAACAGCTGTTTTAAAAACCTTTTATTTGTTGTTAATTTGATTGAATGAGGAAGCTTTTGGGTGATTTATTAGCCATATTATAATGATAAAAATTTACAGGGATTGCCTTGGATTGACTATTAAAATCAGTGTTTTTGCGTAGGGATAATGAAATTTGAATGAGCCTTTGTGCACAGATAAAGTTTGTATTAAACGCTAGATCCACTGGCTCTCTTCGCCAACTTTTAAATCAACTCATTACTATTAACTATTCAACCACTTTCAACAATCTTCAACCGCTTACCCCAACTCCGGGTACAAACTAAATTGCCCCATAAATTCATTAACCTGTCCACGAACTTTTTTAATCACCGTTTCGTCATCTGCATTCATCAGTACATTATCCACTACATTTACTACAAACTGCATGTGTTCTTCCGTTAAACCACGGGTAGTAATGGCTGGTGTGCCAATGCGGATGCCAGAAGTTACAAAAGCGCTTTTATCATCAAAAGGCACCATGTTTTTATTAAGGGTAATATCTGCCCTCACCAATGCCTGCTCTGCTTTTTTACCACTTATATTTTTGTTGCGGAGGTCAATCAGCATCAGGTGATTATCGGTACCGCTGCTGATAAGCTCATACCCTTTTTCTACAAAAGCTTTGGCCATGGCCTGTGCGTTGTTAATTATTTGTTGTGCATAGGTTGCAAATTCATCCGTCAATATTTCACCAAAAGCAATGGCTTTACCAGCAATGATATGCTGCAGCGGTCCACCTTGTATGCCAGGGAAAACAGCCATATCCATCAGGTTACTCATCAGGCGGGTATTGCCTTTTACATCCTTTAATCCAAAGGGATTTTCAAAATCTTTTTTCATTAAAATGATACCACCCCTTGGCCCACGTAGGGTTTTATGGGTGGTGGAAGTTACAAAATGGCAATGTTCAAAAGGTGAATTCAATAATCCTTTTGCTATTAATCCGGCAGGATGCGCCATATCGCATTGTACAAAAGCACCCACTTCATCTGCTACTTTTCTTATTCTTGCATAATCCCAGTCACGGCTGTAGGCGCTTGCACCGCAGAAAATTAATTTGGGTTTAAACTCCCTTGCTTTTTGTTCCAATGTATCGTAATCTATCAGGCCTGTTTCTTTTACCACGCCATAAAAATGTGCTTCGTATAATTTGCCGGAATAATTTACAGGGCTACCATGCGTTAGGTGGCCACCCATACTAAGATCCAATCCTAAAATTTTATCGCCGGGTTGCAATATTGCAAGTGTAACAGCAGCGTTGGCTTGTGCGCCGCTATGTGGTTGCACATTGGCGTAATCGCAGTTAAAAATTTGTTTAATTCTGTCTATGGCTAATTGTTCTGTCTGGTCCACCATTTCGCAACCGGCATAATAACGCTTGCCAGGATAGCCTTCTGCATACTTGTTGGTCATAACCGAACCGCAGGCCTGCATTACCTGTAAAGAAGTAAAATTTTCTGAAGCAATCAGCTCAATACCATGACGCTGGCGCTCCAGTTCTTTATTGATAATATCAAAAACCAATGTATCTCTTTGCATGTAGGTAATTTAAGGCTGCAAATATACAAACCACTTATTACTTATGTGCAGTATGTGGAGAAGGGGTTGAAAGTTGTTGATGGATGTTGGGACTATTTAATGTTGTTGAAATTTGTTGAATAGTGTTTACGATTGTTTAAAGTAGTTGAAATTTGTTTATTGTTTTTGAAAATGAAAGCACGTGGTTTACCGGAGTTGAAGAAGTTTGCGGTTGTTTTCATTAAATTAATGTACGGTATTTACTCCGGTAATACCTTACACAAAACCACTGATAGGCTTTTCGCCCCACA
Source organism: Chitinophagaceae bacterium (assembly GCA_043745055.1). GTDB lineage: Bacteria > Bacteroidota > Bacteroidia > Chitinophagales > Chitinophagaceae > Ferruginibacter. The sequence continues at coordinate 5,380 of JAYTTM010001064.1, forward strand.
TTATGTGATATAACTTTTACACAAAAATCACTACATTCACACTCCGTTAAAAAATCAGCAGACAATTGTAAATTAAATATCCACTTACCACTGGATAACTAAATGTTATATGAAGGCAATTATTCCCGTAGCAGGTGCAGGCACCAAGTTGCGACCACATACATACACACAGCCCAAGGCACTTATTCCCTTAGCAGGCAAAACCGTTTTAAGTATCATTATAGATCAGCTTCATGAAGCCGGAATCAATGATTTTATTTTTATTCTGGGATATCTAGGTGATAAAATTCAGGATTATATTAAGGCTAAATACCCTCAGCTAAATTGCCATTTTATTTACCAGAATGAAAGAAACGGAACAGCTTATGCAATTGATCTTGCAAAAGAAATTATAGGCAACGATGAAGAGATTTTTATTGTGCTGGGAGATACCATTGCTGAATACAATGTAAAAGAAGTTATTGATTCGCCTTTTTCTATGCTGGGAGTAAAAAAAGTAGATGATCCTCGAAATTTCGGCGTAGCAGAAATCGATGAAAAAGGTGTGATAACAAGGGTTGTAGAGAAACCAGCTATCCCAAAAAGCAACCTTGCGTTGGTAGGGATCTATAAAATTAAAGAAACATCCTTTTTGTTTTCCTGTATAAAAAAGATTATTGAAAAAGGAGACAGGACATTGCAGGAATTCAGCATTACCGATGCATTGGAATGTATGATACAGCGGGGAGCCCAATTTAAATTTTTTAAAGTGCATAACTGGTTTGACTGTGGCAAAAAAGAAACCCTGCTGGAATCGAATGCAACCCTATTGAAAAAGTTTGGCGGTAAGGTGGCAGGGATTGAAAATTTCGAAAATACCATCATCATCCCACCCGTAAGCATTGGGGAAGGTTGTGATATCAGAAACTCAGTTATTGGTCCAAATGTTTCTATTGGTGAACACACCATCCTCAACTATACCATCGTTAAAGATTCCATCATTGGCTCTTATTCCAAATTGTATGATGTGGTATTGGATGATTCTTTAATAGGCAGCGATACCGGCATTAAAGGTGAAACCCGATCACTCAATATCGGAGATAATACTGACATTGATTTGGGATAGGGCGGAAGTTAGAAGGGTTGAAGGATGTTGAATGATGGTTTAAAATTGTTTGAATGCTGATGAAGACGGCACTCTCAGTTTTTAAAATCAGTTGTTTGCAAGTATTAACGATTTAACCTATCAACAGGTCATCTTTATCAACGCTCAATAAACCAATCAACTAAAAAATCGAATTAAATTTTTTCACCCTTAAACAATCATTTAACCATTGTCAACTTTATCAACCAATTAACCTAATCAACTTTGTAAACCTTATCAACTAAACCACCCACCTCTAGTGAACAACCGCATCACACAACTCTTCCAAATACAATACCCCATCATTCAGGCAGGTATGATATGGGCAAGCGGCTGGAGGCTGGCAAGTGCAGTGAGCAATGCAGGCGCTTTGGGAATTATTGGTAGCGGAAGCATGTATCCGGAGGTTTTGAGAGAGCATATACAAAAATGCAAAGCAGCTACTGATAAGCCTTTTGGCGTAAATGTGCCGCTCTTGTATCCCAATATTGATCAGCATATTCAAATAATCATCGAAGAAAAAATTCCCATAGTATTTACATCCGCAGGCAATCCAAAAACCTGGACAGGTTTATTGAAAAAGCATGGTATTAAAGTAGTTCATGTAGTAAGCAGCAGCAAATTTGCCGTTAAAGCACAGGAGGCCGGATGCGATGCAGTGGTGGCAGAAGGTTTTGAAGCAGGCGGCCACAATGGAAGAGAAGAAACAACTACATTGGTATTGATACCTGTTGTTTGCAATGCGGTAACTATCCCGGTAATTGCAGCTGGCGGAATTGCTACCGGACGGCAGATGCTGGCCACCATGGTGTTGGGGGCAGAAGGTGTGCAGGTTGGCACCAGGTTTGTTGCCAGTGAAGAAGCATCTTCTCATGTAGATTTTAAAGAAAGAGTCATTCAATTAACGGAAGGAGATACCCAGTTATCTTTAAAAAAATTGACACCTGTAAGACTCATAAAAAATAAATTCTTTGAAGAAGTGCAGGCTGCAGAACAGAGCGGCGCAACACCCGAAATGCTCCAACAATTGCTGGGCAGAGGCCGTGCTAAAAAAGGTATGTTTGAAGGTGACCTGCAACAAGGAGAGCTGGAAATAGGCCAGGTAAGCTCACTCATAAAAAAAATTATGCCGGCGGCGTACATAGTACAAGAGCTATGGACAGATTTTGAAAATGCACTGAAGTTCCCACTCAGATAATACACTTCCTCATCTTATAAAAGGAATTGAATAGGGCTTTTTGGAGGTATTCCATAAACTGGAATAACTGCATACTAAAATTCATCTTTCTTCGTTTGTATAGCATAAATCCTTGGTTCCAAGACTAGGAATTGTAAAAAACTGAGTAGTTGGTTTTAAACATTTTCCCTGCCCTTACCCATTCGTTTGAAAACCAGCCAGGATTGTAACAATCAACTTACAAACATTTACAGTCCGAAATGCAAAATATTGTACCATTATCACTCATAAAAAATTCAGCAATACTTATATTGGCTACACTTATTTGTGTGGGTGTACAGGCTCAGGTGCCAACTCAGCAACAGATTAATGAATTAATGCCAGGACTTACAGAACCTACCCAAATGACCAAATCGGGGTTTGACAATTTTTTCAAAGACAACAATCAAAAGAAAACCGGTAGCGATAAAAACAAGGAAATGCCTGAAATACGGCAACGCCTTAATAACAAAACGCTTGATAAAGATAGTACCCAAAGCGATTATATCAAACGAAATAACTATCGTCCGGACGAAACTTACGGTGCATATATTTTTCAAAATGTTGCCATGAATGATGTTTCTGAATTATCTACACCACCATTGGATTATCCAATTGGAGTGGGCGATCACATAGTAGTTTCGCTGTGGGGTGGGGGTGAATACCAGGAAGATTATATTGTAGCAAGAGATGGTGCCATCTTTCCATCCGGGCTGGGCAAAATTACTGTACAGGGTCTCACATTTGAAACAGCGCAAAAATTAATTTACGCCAGGTTCAGCACCAAAGTACCGGCAGGAACCAATATACAGGTTACCCTTGGCCAGCCACGTACCATTAATGTAAATGTGGTAGGCGAAGTTGCAGAACCGGGGCCAAAAACAGTCTCTGCTTTTTCCAATGCTTTCAATGTAATTGGTCTTGCTGGTGGAGTTACTGAATATGGCAATCTCCGGGAGATACAGGTAAAACGAGGAGGCAGGGTGATAGAAGTTCTGGATGTTTATAAATACCTGAATAGCGGTGATGTTGGCAAAAAAATATACCTGCAAAACAATGATTTTGTATTAGTAACATTTGTACAGAAAAAGATATTGGCAACCGGGCAATTTAAACGTCCGATGTTTTACCAATTAAGCAAAAACGAAGGGCTTAAAGCACTGATTCAATATTCGGGTGGATTTACTGCGGATGCATTTTCATCTGGCGTAAAAGTAATACGCACCGAGCAGGAGAAGCAGGTAATTCATGATATAAATGCAACAGCCATTGTAAAGCTACCTAATCAGGATTATGAGTTGGAGGATGGAGATATTATTAAAGCAGATCTGATAAAACCCGGCATCATCAACAAGGTGGAATTGGAAGGAGCTGTTGCCTATCCCGGAATATATGAAATTCGTAATAACGACCGCTTGTTTGATGTAATCAACAGGGCAGGAGGCATTACGAGCAATACCTATTTGCCGAGGGCATATATTTTTCGTGGTGCAGGAGACTCTACCAATATAAAAAGTGATAAACTGGAGATTAACCTTACAGATTATAACAAGGATAAAATGGGTAGTATCAACAATGTGTTGCTGCAGGCAAATGATGTGATACAATTATTTAACAACAGCGAATTTGGTGAACAACAATTTGTAACCATTGATGGTGAAATACGCAAGGAAGGCAAAGTAAAAAAGTATGGCGGCATGACGCTGCAGGACCTGATTTATTTGTCTGGCGGATTAAAAGCTTCCGCAGAATTTGGGCGGATGGAAATAGCCAGTATTGTTGATATTGACTCTGCACAAAAAGGGTTAAGACCAACCAGAACGATCGTAAAATCTTATAGCATTCAGTCAAATCTTGATTTGGATTCATCAGCCTCCAAAGTGATATTGAAGCCTTACGACCAGGTGCATGTAAGAAAGAACCCATCTTTTGCTTTGCAGGAAAATATTCAGATTGTAGGCCTGGTAAAATACCAGGGCAGCTATCCAAGGCTGGATAAATTTGAACGTTTATCATCTTACATTGAACGGGCAGGTGGCTTGTTAGATAATGCCAATATTAGCGGTGCTTTACTGTACAGAAAAAAGAGTAATTATTTAAGAGAAAAAATATTACATCAACTAAAAAGTGATGCTGCCAACAAGCAGCAACAAGATAGCCTGTTGCTAAATACTGAAGAGCCGGTGAGCATTGATTTAAACAAAGCTTTGCAAAATAAAAACTCAAAATATGATGTAGTGCTGCAGGAAAACGATATTGTTTATATACCGGAAGTAAACCCATTTGTAACAGTGCAGGGCAAAGTACAGTCACCTTTAAAAATTGCGTATGATAAAGACCACAGCAGTTTATCGTACTATATTGATAAGGCCGGTGGCTTTGGAGTAAGGCCCTGGCGCAAGCGGGTTTTTATAACCTATCCCAATGGCAGGAGCAAACGGACAAAGAATTTTTTCTTTATACATTTTTATCCAGCTGTTGAAGAGGGTTGCACTATTACTGTACCGGACAGGCCCGAAGGCAAAGATATGGGCAGCACATTTGTACAGGTGATGACAGCAACTATACCCATTTTGATTACATACTTATTGGTGAGAAAATAAAAAAACAGTACCGTGAATACAACAGCTTTAATCAGGGAGATTTTTAAAAAAATTCAGCGTTTTAAAATAATTATTTTGTTGAGTGCAGTGTTATTTGCAGGGTTATCATTTTTTATTTTTGGTAATAAACGAACTACTTATACAGCAAAAACAACTTTGTTTCCACTAACATCTCCATCGGATAATGCCATATCCAGTAACATGTTAAGTGGCATTTTAGGATTGAGCGATGCGCCAAAAACATTCAGCAATGAAGCTACCATTAATATTATAGAACTGGCGCTGAGCCGTAGTATCAGGGAATCTGTTGCGCTTACAAGGCTTTCTCAGTTCCAAAATAAAAGCATTGCAGAATTACTTTTGCTGGATAACAACGACCACCAGGGTTATCTTGATAAGCCCATAGCAGTTTCAGCAGATAGTACAACGCTGTCTATTGAAGCTGGCGAAATATTAAAACCTTCCATCAATGCCAAGATGAGTAAAAATGGTGTACTGGAGTTGTACTATACCGGCACAAAAAAGGAATTGGTAAGCCCCATTTCAAATGTACTCATCGATAAATTATCCGCCTTTTATATTGAACTAAAAAGACGCAAGGCATTGGATGATTATAATTTTACATTGGATAAAATTGATTCACTGCAACGCATGATTAATAAGGTAGACAGAACTGCCATCAGCATGCAGCAAACAACCATGTTTACACCCAACGATCTGCTGGAATACAACATACCCAAAAGCAATATCAGTTCAGAAAAAACAAGGATACTTCGTCAGCGGGATATGTACATTAATAACCGGGATGAGGCTGTATGGCGCCTGCAAAAAGTTACCCCAATCATTTCAGTATTAGATAAGCCAACAGCACCTTTTGACGTAGTAAAACCCCCCGTAATTTTATACCTGCTCATTGGTTTTATACTCGGCAGCATCGTCTCCATTACAATTGTTATAAGTGGATTACTTTACCGTTTTGCAAAAAGCGAATTGTATAAAAGTTTTTTTGGGGAAAACGCCGGTTGATTAATTGCAGTTATTTTTTTTACCCCAACTGTATTCAAACTAAGACATACTGCATCAGAATCTGCTTTATATTTAACAAAGCACAAAAAAATAACACTATATGCTTTCATTATAATGAGTAACCATATCCACCTAATAGGGCAGGCGCTGCCAGGTAATACACCCGTAAAAATACAGTAGATCTTTATGGAATATATAGCCCGGCAGATAAAATTTGATTTAACCGAACATCATCATTTGGTATTGGAAAAATTTAAAGTAAATGCAAAGGACAGCATGTAACGGTTTTGGGAAAGAAATTCTTTGGGTATAGATTTATTTATCCATGAAGTATTCGTGCAAAAAACTTGAATACATACACTGGAATTCTGTGAAAGCATGTTTGTGCTGTATTCCGGAGGAATATTAATTTTTTTCATCAAAATTCTATCATACGGGTATTGATGACTTAAGTATGCTTACCCATTATTAACTGTCATACAGCACATTGCTTCGGATGTTGGTGGAAACACCAACATCGGCTTCCGGGATAAAAAGTTTTATTTAAATTAAAGTGTTGTAATACAAACAAGGGCACTAAATTATTTTAGCCAACTTCTAAGCTATCAAACAAATATTTGTGCTGCAACCTGCAATAAATCCCTATAGTGGCACAACAACATTTGTATTATTGCGTTTAAGTATTTATAGAGATGATCGTACTCTATTTCACGAGGGTATCCGCCTCTCGGTTTTTATTCTGCTTACCTTATTGCAACCATTGTTGTAATAACTACCCTGTGTAAACTAACAATAATTATTTATTCATTCATTTTATTTACTACAAATGAAGAAGTGAGAGGAAAATTAGCCTTTACCAACGTTAATAATACTGTGTAGCATTCAATATTAATTATGAAAAAATCAGGGTCAGATGTATCCAGCCTGCAACAAACCAAAACAGCATTAAAAAAATCCTCCATAGATTTTCTTTCTATGCCTCAATTTTTATTAAATGAGTTTATAAAATCCACGCAATTAAAGTTTTATTTCATGCTGTTGTTATTCGTAGTTATATGCACTATGAAAGGGTCTTCAGCAACTATCACTACTACGGGTAGTGGTAACTGGAGCTCTACTACACCCAACGCTCCCTGGCCAGGTGGAACAATCCCACTTTCAACAGATGATATAATTATTGGAAATGGATTTACGTTAACAGTGGATGGTAACAGGAGTTGTAATTCAGTAAGTTTTGCAGCTCCCTCTAGTGGTAGCGGTAGCGGTACAATCTCAGTGAACTCAGGGTTTCAATTGACGGTTACAACGGTAGTTTCATTTCCGGCTGCCGGGGTGTCAGTAAAGGTTTCAGGTACTTACAATATCGCCGGTTTGGGAACAATAAATACTGCAAGTTTAGATTGTGGTACCACTACTGCACCAAGTGGAAGTGCCGTTACAGTAATTACTGTGATATCAAATATCACCACACTTTCTATAGCTGGTAATTTAACGCTTAATACCACTTTTAATTCCGGCGGTAGCAAAGCGAATAATTCTACCTTCAATTTACAAAGTGGAAATGTTACTGTAAATGGCTCCGTAGTTTCGGCCAACGTTAACGCAGCCAATATAGCTACTATTGATTTGGTAACATCTGCTGTAAGCCCTGTGTTGATTCTTAATGGCGCCACCCCTTTTAATTTAAGTGCAACAGGAACAAATACTCTTACTTTAAATGGAACAGGAGCTACTGTAAATTACAGTGGTGCGGCACAAACAGTATTTGTTTCCAACTATACCAACCTTACCTTATCAGGAAGCGGTATAAAAACATTGCAAACGGGTATCACTGCTATTGGGGGTAATTTTACAATAAATGGATCGGCAAGTGCTACAGGTGTGGTTGGTTTATCTGTTGGTGGTAATGTTGTATTAGGTAGCGGAACTACATTTACTTCGGGCACTTTTACACATACAGTTAGCGGCAACTGGACTAATAACGGCGGTACTTTCACCCCAGGTTCAGGAACGGTTAATTTTGGCAGTATTACTGTAGCACAGGCAATTAATGGAACTGCTGCCAGCCAAACATTTAATAATATCACAGTTAATAAAAGTACTCAAACATTATCAATTAGCGGAAGCACTGCTGCCCTGAATATTGGAGGTACGCTAACACTTACAGCAGGTACTTTCGATGCTGGAACCGCAGCTAATATCAACCTTACGGGAAGT
>JAYTTM010001065.1:0-3615 GCA_043745055.1 Chitinophagaceae bacterium
GAGTGGCAGAGGGTATACAATCTAATATTTGAGAGAGTATCGGCTGTCCGGCTAATGTATTAACTTTATCCATAGTTATATTGTTTGTGTGAGAACTACAACATAACTAAAAAGGGTGAGATTTTCTCACCCTTTATTTAAAATTTTTGTCGGACAATAGTGATAAAAAATGTAAGCTTCTAGCAATTATCCATGTTACTAGTTAACAGAAAAAATACCGTTATATCAAAATTTGGAGAAGAGAAAATATGTCAAGGCTGCAGATTATCCTCTAAGTATGTTTATAATTCTACACGATTTTACCAGAGTTTCAAATACCATGCCTAAGACAATTTTTGTAAAATATATAAGGCAAGGATTTGTAGAATAATTTTTAAAACTTATTGAAGGTTTTATAAATAGGAACCAAAAATTATTTTTAAAAAAATTATAGTAGTTAATTTTCAATATTTTATAAGTTAATCTTTATTTTGAATTAAGAATGTCCAAAAAATGGTTGTAGCCAAAGTTAATAAATTGCCTCAAGTTCTCATGTATCCAACATGATTTTTTCGCTTAAACCATTCTTTTTCACCACTGTTCATAGAACGTCATTTTATATAGGAAACAACCTTACTTGCGTTTTTCTGCTAATACATATAATAACATTCAATATACGAAAGTATTTTAAAGTTCATAATTTTTGGATATATAATTTTATTGGTTTTCAATTTGGTTGCAGGCATCAATAACGGGTAGGCGGACGCCAGGGCGATTGCTATCGATTCCGGTGCCTGTTAGGTAATTTAAGCCTGTGTAAGCGCCAATGCCGGCTAGAAGTCAAGATAGAAAGCAAGGCTGCCTGATTGAAGCTTATGGAAGCAAATAATGTAATCCTTGAAATTCAGTTGAAATGATGATATGATTATGAGCCGAAACAATATAGCTGAATGAAAATCTTCCATTTAAATCCGGGACAGGCGAACCAAGTGTTTGATAATTTGTAAAATCAGTTGTCTTTATCAGATAGTTTCTTTCGGTAGAATAGAAATAATAGGCACCGTTTACTTTAGTTATCCTGGAAATAGCATGGTCATAAGCACCGCCTGACAATACAGGTGTAAATATCTTACTCCAGGTTTGAGAATGGTCTGTGGAAACCCACAAGGCAGACCCAGATGTAGCGTATGCTCCACCACTTACATACATGTTTTCATTCTCATCAATGTATAACCAGGTAACTATTAGTCCACTTATTGGGTACACTGGCCGCCATCCTTCGCCCTCGTCTATTGAAACAATCAATTTGCGATCATGCACAGCGTAAATTGTTCCATCTGCTAACGAACTGGCGCATGAAAAGCCGGCATAAGAAGATAATCCGTAGCTTACGTGATGCCAGTTAAGACCCTTATCTGGAGAAGTAAATATGCCGCTTAGCGTTAAGGCAAACAATTTCCCTGAATTTGTATAGGATATATCGGCCCAAAAACCTTGAGCCGGCAAACCGGTATTTCTTTTTGTCCAATGCTCACCGCCATCAGAAGAGTAAAACATACCCACGTCATCCACCGCTAAAAATATTTCATTAAGCGACGTTGATACCAGTTTACCAATTTTATAATCAGCAGGAAAAGAAGTGAAAAGATGCCATGTAATTCCTTCATCGTCCGAATACAGCGGGTAGCCTTTTTGAAATTGGGCGGCAAGTATCCTGCCTGATGGAAGTTTACAAAAGGATGCAATAAAAGTATTTGCCGGGAAACAACCTGATTCATACCAACCCTTCAATGGCGCAAGTGCGGTAGCGGACACAGCTATAGAATCCGCTGGAACCTTGAGAGAATCCAGGTAAACAACTTTTAAAGATTGAGTACCTTTAATACCATTTAATTTCCATGGATATTGCATCCGGAATGGGTATGAGAATCTTAAAAATTGCAGATTAAACTCCTGGATGATAGGCTTATCGTCACAATCATAAGTTTCAAAACGCAGGTACCCATTCCTAATAGTATCTGTTCCTTTGGTAAGTTCAAAGACCAGCGTGTCTTTTAACATCTTACCGATTGTGTCAGTTTGCCCTCCGCCCTTTATAAGTGTAATTTTAAATGCCGCAGGTGTATCAGCTTGAGGTACATCTGGCTTGGAACAACGGCTAAGGAGCAATATAATGAACACAATGCCGAAGGTTAAATAATGTTTGCGCATGAAAGAATTTTTTACATCAAAAATATATTTTTATTATCTAGTTAGTATTTTTTAAAACAACTCAAATCCTATGGCTTAAAATCCCATAGGTTGAATACAGTGACTAAAGTCATTTGAACGTATGCTAAAGCATATTTAAACCTTAAACTAAAGTTCATTGAAACTACTCAAGAATAAAATCCTGTTCACTATTTGGACCTTCTTTATGATGATTCAAATATACTTATATCATTTTGTCGGTTATATTTCCTGTACTCCATGCACCATAGCCTATACCCCATAAATGACCACCCCAAGAACGTTTCTTTAACGCTGAGTATTCTACCAGCAGTATCTTAGAACTCCTACCCTTCAGTCTTCGTAAAATATCACTAATACTCAATTTTGCAGGATATCTTACATGAAGTTGAATGTGATCATTACTTACAACTCCTTTTAATATTTGTATATCCAAACTATCGCATGTCTGACGTAGCAAATCTCTACACCTAACCTGAATATCTCCTCTAAGAACTTCATAGCGATACTTTGTACTCCATACCAAATAGACATGTAATAGATGGACATTGTGGCTGCCTTTTCTAATGTTTTGCGTCCTATAAAAACAGTTAGATTTGTAGAAGCTAAAGCTTCTCCCTAAAGGGCTTTGCTTGAACTAACTGGTTGAGACCAGTCAACATTTATAGCTTTGGCTTTTTCAATTTTTGTCTTTGGTGCTTAAGGTGATTTCTTTTGATAGCCGTTCATAAGTACAACTAAATTTCCTTCGTCAAAGCAACAAAATATTCTAAAAACATTACTTTGTAATTCTATCCGTATTTTAAAAATACCGTTTCCAATTGTGTCAAAAAAATACTTTGGAATTATTACTAACGACTTAATTAAATCAATCACCTAATTAATTTTTTTCTGAGTTTTCTGTGTCTGTTTGTTGTGGAAGTCCCAAAAATAATTTTTGTATATAAATATGTTGCCGGGTACTTTTTTATTCAGGTGACAAAGTCACCTATTTAGGCAACAAGCATTAAAATTAAATTTCTGTCACATTTAGAGGTTCGAGTTTCAAAATTGCATTACATACAACGATCAGGGCTTACTTTTGATTTTATGGTAGATGATCAACCAACTGATGAACGTTTGTTAACGGGCCATGCCAATGGATGGATAGCTCTAAAATATTAAAGAGGCTGATGATGTGATAAGATTAATGGCACGCAACCAGATGGATGAAGTGTAGAGGACATTGCTGGGCCACTTTCCCCGTGAAGTAGGCCATAATTATTGGGAACGATTAATACAAAATACCCCACGACTGGCGGGTTTTAGAAAATTGTTTGGTGATGAAAATATGGATTATGGAGAAGCACTAAAAACGCATTATGCTAAACCTGCCTCAAACAACTGGAAACAAAATTTCATTAGCGC
>JAYTTM010001066.1:0-3610 GCA_043745055.1 Chitinophagaceae bacterium
CCGTTTGGTGTTTCGTCAAATCTATAACATGCAGGGTATTGATGTAGTAGCCATCAATGATTTAACCAGTCCTGCTGTATTGGCACATTTATTAAAATACGATAGTGCACAGGGACGTTTTGATCAGGAAGTAACCTCTACCGAAAATTCTATTGTAGTAAATGGACACGAAGTAAAAATATACGCACAAAAAGATCCGTCGCAGATACCATGGGGAAGTCATGAAGTGGATGTAGTTATTGAAAGCACTGGCTTTTTTACAGATAAGGCAAAAGCAGAAGCTCATATTACAGCCGGAGCAAAAAGTGTTGTAATTTCTGCACCTGCAACAGGAGATGTAAAAACAGTTGTATTTAATGTAAACCATTCTATTTTGGATGGCAGCGAAACCATTATAAGTTGCGCAAGTTGCACCACCAACTGCCTTGCACCAATGGCTAAAGTTTTAAACGATTCATTCGGTATTGCCAACGGCATTATGACAACCATTCATGCTTACACCAACGATCAAAATACATTGGATGCTCCTCATCCAAAAGGAGATTTACGCAGGGCAAGAGCAGCCGCAGCCAACATCGTACCTAACAGCACCGGTGCTGCAAAAGCAATTGGTGTGGTATTACCCGAGCTTAAAGGCAAACTGGATGGCAGTGCCCAAAGGGTTCCTGTAATTACAGGTTCTTTAACTGAATTGGTTTCTATTTTAAATAAAAAAGTTACTCCCGAAGAAATCAATGCAGCTATGAAAGCCGCCAGCAACGAAAGTTTTGGCTATAATGTTGATGAAATTGTAAGCTCGGATGTAATTGGAACTACCTTCGGTTCTTTGTTTGATTCAACTCAAACAAAAGTTTTAACAGTAGGCGATCAGCAACTGGTAAAAACAGTAAGCTGGTACGATAATGAAATGAGTTATGTATCTCAATTGGTACGTACTGTTAATTATTTTGCAGGTTTAAAAAACAAATAGTTTAAAACTTCCTGCTGATTTTTTTATTATAATAGCGGCAGTATATTTTACAAATGTCTTTTATAAATAAATAAATTTACAGAGGCTTTCTTTAAACTGAAAGCCTCTTTTTTATTTTGATGGACGTATCTTTAAAGCCAGACGAAATACAAACCTGAAATCTCAATTTCTGCTAACTTTTATTTAAAAAATGTTAATCAAAAAAAATTGCTACTGTTTACTTTTACTATTTTTTATTATGACTGAAGCAGGTTACTCACAGGACTGGGCAAATCTCGGACAATTTAAGGAAGACAATAAAACCATCGGGCTGCCGGCACCCGGAGAAAAAAGGGTTGTTTTTATGGGTAATTCCATCACATCAGGCTGGTTAAGTATCATGCCAACTTTCTTTACCGGAAAGCCTTACATAAACCGAGGAATAAGCGGACAAACAAGCCCACAAATGTTATTAAGGTTTAGGCAAGATGTAATTGCACTGCAACCAAAATGCGTAGTGATTTTGGCAGGAACCAATGATATTGCAGGCAATACCGGCCCTTCAACATTGGAGATGATTGAAGCCAATATTGCATCGATGGCCGAACTGGCATTGACCCATAAAATTAGAGTGGTTTTATGCGCTGTATTACCAGTGTTCGATTATCCATGGAAACCAGGACAGGAGCCAGCAGACAAAATTATTACGCTCAATAAATGGATTGCAAAATTTGCAAAAGAAAACAAATGCATTTACCTCGACTACCATTCAGCAATGGCCGACGAAAGAAATGGTTTAAAAGCAGCCTATGGAAACGATGGCGTACATCCCAATGAAGCCGGCTATAAAGTAATGGCGGTGCTTGCAGAAAAAGCAATTCACCAGGCATTGGGAAAATATAAAAAGTAATACATTAAAACGTTAACCTGTCAATTTTCCGCAGCATTTTTCTTTCAGCAATGATTACCTTTATACTATAAATAATTTGTTATGGATACAGAATTATTAAAACGTATAACTATTGTTCCGGGATTGATGGGGGGTAGGCCTACAATCAGGGGAATGCGTTTCCAGGTGGCTGATGTGCTTGGATATCTTGCAGCAGGCAGCACAAAAAAAGAGTTGCTGGAAGATTTTCCATTTCTTGAGGAAAGTGATGTTAAGGCCTCCTTACTTTATGCAGCAAAAAAAATCAATCATCCGGTCATCAAAATAAACAGTAATGCAGCCTGATTTATTGGAATTTTGGATTGACCTAAACCTTCCATCTATATTGGCAGAATGGATAAGGGATGAACATAAACTCAAAGCAAAAACTTTCAGCGAGTTGGATTTTGAAAACACAAAAGATTATGAGGTTTTTAAAATGGCCGCACTCAATCCCTGTATTGTTGTAATTACCACAAAAGATTATGATTTTGTTGAGATGACAGAACTTCCCGGCATCCTGCCCAAAGTGTTATATATGAACATAGGGAATGTTACCAATAAACAATTAAAAGAAATTTTCAACAATCATTTTCCTGAAGCAATTAAATTACTTTCTACAACCAATCAACAACTCATAGAAATAACATTTTAACCATGATAAATTTTAATTCAACCAATTTCGCAGGCCACAAAGCACTGGTTCGTGTAGACTTCAATGTACCATTAGATGCCAATTTTAATATTACGGATGACACCCGAATGAGCGCCACCATACCCACTATTAAAAAGATATTAAGCGATGGCGGCAGCGTTATTTTAATGAGCCACTTCGGCAGGCCAAAAGACGGCCCAACAGATAAATACTCTTTAAAACATCTTGTAAAACATTTACACGAATTGCTGAACGAAGGTATTTCTTCCCCTCCTTCAGGAAATGGTGGCACCAATGTATTTTTTGCTGATGATTGCATTGGCGAACAGGCTGCGATGACAGCCAGTATGCTTAAGCCGGGTGAAGTATTATTGCTGGAAAACCTCCGTTTTTATAAAGAAGAAGAAAAAGGAGATGTGGCATTTGCAGAAAAACTAAGCAAGTTGGGAGATGTATATGTAAACGATGCATTTGGCACAGCGCACCGGGCACATGCATCTACGGCAGTAATTGCACAATTTTTTTCTCCGGAAAACAGGATGTTTGGCCTGTTGATGAACAGTGAAGTATTAAGCGCTGAAAAAGTGCTGCACCATTCAGAAAAGCCTTTCACAGCAATCATTGGCGGAGCAAAGGTTTCAGATAAAATATTGATTATTGAAAATTTACTGGAAAGAGCAACCGATATTATTATTGGTGGTGGTATGGCTTACACTTTTATCAAAGCAAGAGGCGGTAAAATTGGCAACTCACTTTGCGAAAACGATCGGTTGGATGTAGCGATCGACATACTTTCAAAAGCAACTGAAAAAGGCGTTAGCATTCACCTGCCGGAAAATTCTGTTTGTGCAGATAAATTTGCTGCCGATGCAGCTACACAGGTAGTCATGAGCGATGCTATTCCGGATGGTTGGATGGGACTTGATATTGGCCCCAAAGCGGTAGGTGTTTTTAGTGAAGTTATCCGCAACAGTAAAACCATTTTATGGAATGGCCCAATGGGTGTTTTTGAAATGGAGAAATTTCAGAATGGCACCAAATCTATTGCATTAGCAGTTGCAGAAGCTACAGCCAACGG
>JAYTTM010001067.1:0-3608 GCA_043745055.1 Chitinophagaceae bacterium
GCACAAAAAAGCAGGCTAAAATGGCCTGCTTTTTAAATTAGAACTTTAAAACGATTACCAGTTACTCAATCGGATACCTAACGTATAAGGTCGCATATCCAGGTCTTTTTTGTAAAAACTGGTGGGAGAGTAGGAGCCATACAATCTTACAGGGCCTAAGCCAATTTCGCCTACATAAGAAAACTTAAACTGTTCCAAACCCAATCCGTTATATACTTGCTGTTTGCCCCTGGGTTGGCTTATTTGTTTGTTACGTTGACTGTACAAGAAGCCACCGCTTACTCCTACACTTATACTGAACCCTTTATTTTGATTGGAAGTATTGGTACAAAAGTTTAGCATCAGCGGTACTGTAAAATAGTCTGCCGCCAATTTGTTTTTTGAAAAAGAAACAGAATCCCTGAAAATAGCTGGCGCCGGTGTCTGCCCGGTTACAAACGGATTTTCTTTGCGGTAGCTGATGTTCGAATTGTATCTGTAATTGTTAAGCTCTATACCAAGGCCATATTTTAAGTTTACATGATGCTGTATAAGATTAAGCCGTTGCATAAAAAGCCAAATGTTTACGTTCAGGCTTTTAGTTAC
Organism: Chitinophagaceae bacterium; assembly: GCA_043745055.1. Classification (GTDB taxonomy): domain Bacteria; phylum Bacteroidota; class Bacteroidia; order Chitinophagales; family Chitinophagaceae; genus Ferruginibacter. Next base: position 586 of record JAYTTM010001067.1, read on the forward strand.
ATCTAGATTAAAATCGTTGGTACCTAATGCGGCGGTACGGACTGGAGTAGTCCTGTTGTAAAGGTAATTGCCGGTATTACTGTAGTTGGTACGATCAACATAATTGGAAAAACCAAAATCTACAATTAACCAGTTGGTGCTTACATTTTTGGGCTCTTTTCTCTCTTGTTTTGTAACTGAAATATTGGTACCTCTTTGTTTCTCGTCTGGATTTTTTCTATTAATAATTATAATATTACCAATACGTATGGTATCATTATCTTTTTTAGCAGATAAGGTACTGTCAGATTGTGCGTTTGTGCTGGTAACATAGCATAGTAATGCCATTAGAATAAATAGCTGTTTCATTTTGTCTGGTTTAAATTTTTATTGAATTGCAAAAGAGATGTTGGCAATCTTAAAATTATCATTGCCACCGGGTTGGATATTGGTTTTTCTTTGTACCAGTCGCTTTACTTTTTTAAAAAAACCACTAATTTTCGATTTTTTGTTTTCTTCTTCGTTGTCATCAAAGCCATAGTTAATTGTGTTTTTTTCAAGATCGTTATTGGTAATTGATGCATTGCTTGCATATACATTGGTATTAACCGGAACTTCATTTGAAGCGATACTATTATTTGGTTGCGCTTCTTTTAGTAATATGGTTGCAATGGTAGTATTGTTACGCAGGTTGTTGTTAAGGTTTTCTAAAGGGGGCTCTGGCAAATGATTGGAAGGCTTATCATTTAACTTTTCAATCTGCTGGCTGGCAATGGTTTCTTTTGTGTTGGCTTTATTAACAACCGGAGTTTTTATATTATTGGGAGTTACAGTATTTTTAGAATCATCGGTAGTTATTGAGCTGTTTAATTCGGCAATTTCCTCATCAGTTTTTTTAACAACAAATGAGTCATTTTGCGGCTTAACAATCGACGACATTTTTTTATTACTATCAGGATTAACCTGTTTATTGGTGGCCGCTGTTTCTATGGCAGCCCCTTTGTTGTTATTGAAATAAATAACTGCACCCCACAAGCCAAATCCTATCAAAATGGCGGCAGCAGCCATTCTCCACCAGCGGAATGCAATCACCCTTCCGGTATCTTCCTTTTTATAAAGCAAGTCCTTATCTTCAAAAACAATACTGCTATCTGCGGCAATTTTAGTTAGTTGTAAAACATCCCATTCCTTTCTACAGGCATCATCCTGATTAATGATGGAGGTAATATTTTTTACCTCCGCTTTATTGAGTTCTTTATCCAGCAGCAACAATAAATTTTCCTGCATTTCATCTGTAACCGTAGGTTGTTTTAGCAAGCTGTCTTTGCCAGCAAATGAAATGGCTTCTGGTACAACAACACTTTGTTGAAACATTACCAACTCTTCTTTTAGGTCGGGATTTTTTTGAATAAAAACATCCACAGCATTTTTCTCCTGCACAGATAATTCATTATCTATGTAAAGAATAAAAAATGTTTCGTAATTATTTCGGTTAATATTCATTTTATATTTTGATGATTTTCTCCAAACTTCCTGACTTTAGGAGGATCGGATTAAATTAAATAATATTTTCTGGTTTTACAATATACACCCGCAGTTGCAGTCTTGCCCTGTGTAAATATACTTTTACCTGGCTTTCACTTAGTCCGGTAATTTGCCCAATCTCTTCATAACTATAACCCTCATAATCTTTAAGCATCACTAAACTTTTTTGTGTTTCATTCAACCTGTTTAATGCCTCATTCAATACTTTTTTAGAGTCGTGCTGCTGGTGGTTGCTGATTTTTGTATCATCGGTAAACGTTTCTTGCAGTATTACTCTTTTGTTTTTCCTGATGTGATCAATCATTTGATTGTAAGCCACTGTAAACAAAAAGCTTTTGCATTTGCTGTTATCAACGGTAAGCCTGGTAACCCACATTTTTTCAAAAGCTCCCTGCACTATATCTCTTGCATCCTCTTCGTGCCTTAAATTTTTAAGGATAAAGCGATACACATTGTCTGCATACAGGGTTACACAATGATTGTATTCTTTCTCAGTCATACAGTTTTTTAAACAGCTGGTATTGCAATAGTGTTAATTTAAGTATTGTTAGTACGACTAGCAGAAACAAAAGTTACAAAAAGGTATAAAAAAATTATCCTTCCGATGGAAGCATGGTATATGAATTGATAATCCACGGAGAAGATATTCTAGTGCCACTGTATTCCCGGCTGCATTTTAATGGAACATTTTTATCAGATTTATTGTTGAAGCTTTCGGCGTGATAAGAAGCAAACACCAACAAACCTATAGAACTGCAGGCAAATATCAATAAAATGATTGCTGATTTTTTATTGGCATGGGGACAGCTTTTTCGGTAAAGTGAAAATAAAAATAAAAAGTTACAGGTTTAAATATATGGCTGTTAAAATTGCTACAAAAACAAGTTACTAAAATCAGCATACGGTTAACTATTTTTGCAGGTCTTAATTATATTTATGAACAACAATTTTGTACAAAGAATAGCAACCGAAATTGCAGAAATAAAAACATCCGGACTACTTAAAACAGAGCGTATAATTAACAGCGAACAGGGCGCCGAAATTATCGTTGGTGGGAAAAACCTACTAAACTTTTGCGCCAATAATTATCTCGGTCTTTCTTCTCACCCCAAGGTAGTAGCTGCGGCTAAAAAATACATTGACTTGCGAGGCTTTGGTATGAGCAGTGTTCGTTTTATTTGCGGCACACAGGATATACACAAAGAGTTAGAGCAAAAACTTTCCACTTTTCTTGGTACAGAAGATACTATTTTATATGCCGCTGCATTTGATGCTAACGGAGGTTTGTTTGAACCATTGTTTAATGAGGAAGATGCCATCATAAGCGATGCCTTAAACCATGCAAGCATTATAGATGGTATTCGATTGTGCAAGGCGCAACGCTATCGTTACGAGCATAATAATATGGCCGACCTTGAAAACAAATTAAAAGAATCGGCCCACCTGCGTAACAGGATTATTGCTACAGACGGCAGCTTTAGTATGGATGGCACCATTGC
>JAYTTM010001068.1:0-3604 GCA_043745055.1 Chitinophagaceae bacterium
ATCACTCTATAATTCAAAGTAGAAAGTTAAAATCCTAAAAATACATTAAAATCTACCGTAATGTATTTTTAGAAGAGCGTGTTTTCTTGCAGACACTAACTAAGTTGCTCCTAATTGCAGACAGGCATTATAAACCTTTCTTTATAGAAACTTCTTTATCTCTTCCACCAATTCTCCTTTTGTAATGGGCACTCCCATTATTTTATTATACCCTTTGGCATTTACAAAATAAACATCCCTTATAATTTTTATTAATTGGCCATTGTTGATTTCGGGAATTAATACATGATCAAAATTGTGCAATATTTCTCCAAGGTTTTTAGGGAAAGGACGGATGTAACGCAGATGTGCATGTGATACGGCCTTGCCTTCGTTTTGTAGGTCTTTTACAGCGCTTTTAATGGCACCATAAGTACTACCCCAGCCAAGTACCAGTACTTTACCGGTAGCTTCGCCACTATCCAGTTGCTGCTGCGGAATATAATCAGCAATCATATCCACTTTTGCCTGGCGTGTTTTCACCATGTGCTGGTGGTTCTCACTATCGTAACTTATATTTCCGGTTATATCTTGTTTTTCCAATCCGCCAACCCGGTGTTCCAGCCCTGCTGTGCCCGGTATAGCCCAGGGTCTTACTAATTTTTCATCTCTTTTGTAAGGCATAAAATTTCCCTTTTCACCCACATCGCCTAAAGAAGCAAAAGCTGTTTTTATTTCAGGTAAATCTGCAGCTACCGGGTATTTCCAGGGTTCTGCACCATTGGCAATATAACCATCGCTCAAAAATATTACTGGTGTCATGTGCTGTACGCTTATTCTAACCGCTTCAAAAACGGCACTGAAGCAATCGCTTGGTGTAGATGCTGATATTACAGGCATCGGGCACTCGCCATTTCTGCCATAATAAGCCTGCATTAAATCGCTTTGCTCCGTCTTGGTGGGTAAACCAGTACTTGGTCCACCACGTTGGATATTAATAATCAATAAAGGAATTTCCAGCATTACAGCAAGGCCCATGGCTTCGGCTTTTAGGGCCATACCCGGACCGCTGGTTGTTGTAACACCCAGCGAACCGCCGTAAGCTGCGCCAATGGCCGATGTGATAGCAGCAATTTCATCTTCTGCCTGAAAGGTTTTTATACCAAAATTTTTATACTTGCTTAGCTCATGTAAAATATCACTTGCCGGCGTAATGGGATAACTACCCAAAAACAGGGAAAGACCACTTTTTTGTGTAGCAGCAATCAACCCATAACTCAAGGCCTGGTTACCCATAATGGAGCGGTAATTGCCGGGTATCATTTTAGCTTTGGCAACGCTGTAACGGGTGCGGAATGTCTCGGTAGTATCACCAAAATTGTATCCGGCCTTTAATGCTTTTACATTACTTTCAAATATCTCTGGCTTTTTGCCAAATTTGTCTTTAATAAATTCGATGGTATTATCCATCTCCCTGTTGTACATCCAATATAAAAATCCCAGTACAAACATATTTTTAGCCCGGTCTTTTTCCTTCATACCCATGGCTATATCTTTCAATGCCTCCCGGGTCATTTTGGTTACATCCATCTTTATTACCTCGTAACCATCCAGGCTGTTATCTTCCAAAGGATTTAAGGCTTCAGGATAGTTAGCCAGGCGTAGATTTTTTGAATCGAAACCATCGGTGTTGGCAATAATGATCCCACCCTTTTTCAAAGCATTTAAGTTTACTTTTAAGGCAGCAGCATTCATAGCTACCAAAACATCGCAGGTATCGCCAGGCGTAAAAATAGCATCGCTGCTAAACCGAAGCTGGTAACCACTTACGCCCGGTAACGTACCTAAAGGCGCCCTTATCTCAGCCGGAAAATCCGGAAAAGTAGCCAGATCAATACCCATCATCGCGGTATTGTTGGTAAACTGGCTTCCTGTTAACTGCATGCCATCGCCACTATCGCCTGCAAATTTTATTACTACGTCCTGTAATACCTGCTCCTGAATTGTACTCATGATATTAGATTTTGAAATTGCTGCAATGTACGTTGAAATTTACTTTTTTGGGGGCGAATGAGGGTTCTTTTTATGTAATAGAAAGATATCTTTTTATTTGAATTGCATAATGCAAACCTTATTCTACAAAACAGAAAATTTCAAAAAAAATAATTTCAGAGCCATTATTCATCATCCATATTCCTAAAAGAAAATATTATTTCCAGGCTATGAGCGCTGGCGCCGAAGTATTTTCCAGGCTTGTATAATTTGGTACAAAAACTTAAAAGTACCGAAGCATATAAACTTGAAGTAATCTCAAATTACCCGGGCTTAAAAAAATCTTAACAGAGCATATATTTTCTTACTACTTAAAATTGATTAATTTTGTTTTACTAAACACATAAAACTATGGATCTTTTTAAATCGGGCAATCCCACATTATCAGAAAAAGCTTTTCAAAGTGTAACCATCACCAATTATGCTGATAGCATGACGTTGAGGGGTACATTAAACAAATTTGGTTTCATGTTAGTAATGCTATTGGGCAGTGCTTATTTTTCGTGGAAAGAATTTCAGGGAGGTGGTAATGTTCAACCGTATATCTGGACAGGGCTTATTGGAGGATTTATTGTTGCCATTATCATTATGTTTAAAAAAGAATGGGCTCCCTATCTTGCTCCTGCGTATGGCTTACTGGAAGGTCTGTTTTTAGGTGCTATCTCAGCATATTACAATGAGGCATTTGCTACCAAGGCCCCCAATATTGTAATGAATGCTGTAGGTCTAACTTTTGGAACAGCCATTGCCATGTATTTTTTATATAGTTTTAAAATCATTAAAGCAACAGAGAAATTTAAGTCGGTTATTTTTACGGCAACGGCAGGTATTGCGGTGTTTTACCTGATTGCAATGGTTTCCGGTTTCTTTGGTGTTCACATGGCTTTTTTGCATGAAGGATCACTGATGGGTATTGGTTTTTCTCTTGTGGTAGTAGCTGTTGCAGCACTCAACCTTATTTTAGATTTTGATATGATTGAGCAGGGAACCGCCGCAGGTGCCCCCAAGTATATGGAATGGTACGGTGCTTTTGGATTGATGGTTACCATTGTATGGTTGTACCTGGAGATTATCAGGTTGCTTTCTAAGCTTTCCAACAGAAATTAATTTTCTTTTAGATAAATAAAAAAAGGTTGCTTTATGTTGATGAAGTGACCTTTTTTTTTTGCAAAATATTGCCTGTGCAAATCTATAATCCTGCAATTAACGCTTTCACTTTCTCCCCGATAAAATCTCTTACTTCATTAAATTCTTTGGGCTCCATGTGTTTGGGGTCTGGTATTAGCCAGTCGATAAATTGTTTGGCTGGCATCCAGGGGCAGGCATCGCCGCAACCCATAGTTACCACGGCATCAAAGGGTGCAAAGGCTTTTACTTCTTCCAGACTTTTACTATCGTGAATGCTTAAATCATAGCCTAACTCTTTCATAGCTGCAATAGCTTTGGGGTTTACAATGCCGCTTGGCCTGCTGCCTGCACTGTAAGCTTCCACATTTTCTGCGCCATATATTTTTGCAAATGCCTGGCTCATTTGGCTACGGTTGCTATTTTCAATGCATACAAAAAGGAGTTT
>JAYTTM010001069.1:0-13482 GCA_043745055.1 Chitinophagaceae bacterium
TCCCGAACAATGGTTTGCACTATTTCTTTATTAGCGGCATTATCTTTTGTGGCAATTAAAACCCGGATACTGAATGCCCTTAATGCATCCGCCACACTCAATGTTCCTTCAGCGCTATCCTTTCTTCCATTAAAGGGGTATACATCTGGTCCACGCTGGCTTTGTGCATTGATGTTGATACGGCCCACCTGGTTGGCAAGTTCATCAATTAAATGGCCAATTGTTTTAGGATCATTTCCAAATATGCTTAACTGTTGTCCAAAATTAGATTGCACAATATAATTTATTACTTCTTTTATATTTTTATAAGGAACAATGGGTACCACCGGACCAAATTGTTCCTCTGTATAAACTCTCATTTTATCGTTTACCGGGTATAAGATAGCAGGGTTGAAAAAGGTATCGTTTACCTCACCTCCATTTTCATTTATTACCGCAGCGCCAAATTGTTTGGCATCGTTTACCAGGCCGGTTAAATAATCCGTTTTGCCGGGCTCCGGCAGGGGTGTAATTTTTACATCTTTTTCCCAGGGCATACCAATCTTTAATTTGGCAACAGCAGCAGTAAATTTATGTATAAAGCTGCCCGCAATATTTTCATGCACAAAGATAATTTTCAATGCTGTGCATCGCTGCCCGTTAAAAGATAATGAACCAGCTACCGCTTCACTCACTGCAATATCAATGTCTGCATCGGGTAAAATGATGGCCGGATTTTTTGCATCGAGCCCTAGCACACTTCTCAGGCGATGTGGTTTTGGATGTAATTTTTTAATATCACTTGCTCCTTTGTTGGTGCCGATAAAAGCAAACAGGTCTATCTTTCCTGTTTCCATTAATACGCCTACGGTTTCTTTTCCTTTGCCATAAATAATATTGATAACCCCTTTTGGAAAACATTCTTTAAATACTTTTAGTAATGGCTTTATAAACAACACTCCATATTTTGCCGGCTTAAATACAACGGTATTTCCCATAATCAATGCCGGTATTAAAGTGGTAAATGTTTCGTTGAGCGGATAATTGTATGGCCCCATACACAAAGCAACTCCCATAGGCACCCGGCGTATTTGCGCAATGATTCCTTCCTCATTTTCAAATTTTGAATTTGTATGATCGAGGTTCTTTAATTCTTTAATAGTTTCTTCAATGTAAACACAAGTACGGTCAAACTCTTTTTCACTATCTGGCAAATTTTTCCCTATCTCCCACATTAATAATTTAACTACATCCGCTCTTTGCTTTTTCATTTGCAGCAAAAAGTTTTCAACATGTGCAATTCTATTGGTAATGCTCATGGTGGGCCATTCACCGGTTCCGTTATTATATGCAAGCACTGCTGCATCCAATGCTTCTAGTGATTCTTTCTCAGTTAGCAGCGGCGTGCTACCAATAATATTCTTTTCATTACCATTTCCATTATTGATGGTTACCGGAGATACTACCTCATTCATGGAGCCATCCCATATGTTGAGTTCGCCATTTACCAGGTATTCACGTTGTTCTATAAAACCATTTAACTGCCATTGCGCAGGCACCTGGTCTATTGAGGGGAAAATATTTTCGAGCATTGATGAAATTTTTATTGGTTATAAACTCTGGATTCCTTCCAGTACGAAATTCAGGTTCAATTATATATACTGTTAGAAAATGAACCGCATCAAAAGGTAAAACAAATCTTTTTACTATTTTGTTTTCTTATTGCTGATTTTAGTTAGAAACTCCGTGCCAAACCTTACATAAAAGAGACAGTGTTGATGATGAAAAACCAGGTAGAATCTTTAGGTATTTTTTATACAAAAACAATTCATTTATTTAATACATGTTGCCTAACCCAATCTTATTCTTTTCTTTTGAATTTTGGCAGAAGCAAATATAAGTGTGCATTTGGTTTTGCAACATTAAAGTGTAACTACCAGCTTTCCCTTTGTTCTTCCTGTTTTTATCTGCAAATGAGCTGCGGCCATTTGTTCAAGAGGAAAAGAAAAGGATACATGGGGAATGACTGTTTTTTGTTCTGGCAGTTTAGCTATTTCCATCATGTTCGATCCACTTGATTTAACAACATTTCGATAACGATTTAACTTACTTAATAAAGTTTTTTCGGTCCTCACTTCGCTATTGGGATGAAGGCTAATTATCAATCCACCTTTTTTTAAAGTAAACAAAGAGCGGGCATAAAATATCAGTTCATCAGTTCAGTTCCAATAAAACCTGCTTAATGGTTTCATATTTTGTCCAGGGAATAAAGTGATTAGCACCGGGTATTAAAATAAGTCTGACTGAATGGGCATTGATTAATTTACTTTGTGCGTAAGTTGCGTTACCAACCGGCACAAAAGGATCCTCGGTTCCATGAACGATAATTACCTTACATTTTACTAATGCAAACTTATCCTGTAATGCATAAATATCTTCCTTGAAAAAAATCAGTTCTTTATTGCTGGGTTTAAAAGCACCTGGCAGCAAATAACTTAGTACACCTGCATCCAGCAAGTATCGCCATTTTTCTTTTTTTTCTTCAGCAGGGTCAACAGAACCTGCTAATAAAACCAACCCCCTAAACAAGCCAGGATTATCAGCATTTAATTGTATAAGCATTGGGCCGCCCAATGAATGACCTACAAGGTAAATTGGTTTACCATTCTTCCATAAATTAAACAGTGGACTAATCAAAGCAGATTGATCTTCGATATGTTCGGCATCGCCAAAGTTACTATAGCCAAATCCTGGCCGGTCAATTGAAATCATTCTAAACTGCTTCAATAAAACTTTATCCTGCATATACTGTGAAAATGCATCCCAGCTACCTGGTGATCCGTGCACAAAAACGATTGTTGGAAGACTGTCGTTACCGGTTATTACGTAATGCATTTGGCTACTACCCACTTTTACTATTTCGGTGGTTAAAGCCACACCAACTTTTTCAAATTTTTCTTTTGCCCTGGTATCGCTTATTCTAAATTTCATACAGCTTTGCGCCATTATCAACCATAATCCCAAAAAAATTAAAAATACTATGATAGAACGTTTCATGATTTTTTTCCATTTCATTATTAAAGCTACTTAAGCCGCTATAAAATATTAACATTACTATTATCAAACAAAAAACAAATTACATGCTGACAAGTTGGGGTGAGGTTACTATTTTTTTACACCAAATAACAATGCGGTTTTAACCCGCTACATGGGCTCCATAAGGAATACAGTCTTTTTACTTTAATATTCCTATCGTTAATATTATTGCAGAGCTATCCATAATATAATATCACTAACATGTAGAATGAACCTTTCCAAATAATTTTTTTTTAAATTGTACGATTGGTTATCAGTATAATAACCCCGGTAAAAGTTTTCACTTTTTAATAATTGTGCCTGTTGTGAGCAGAATTAATTAATGAAAAAATGATGAAGCGCCAACAATATATATACAACTCCCATCGCTTTATTAATGTGGATAATATTGAACTTAAAATACTCGAGTATTTTCTTTCCAAAAAACATATAACTGAACATCGCTAACATTGTTCCAATGGCGTTAAAAAATACGAACCCTGATAAAGTCCATAAATTCATATTTGCATTAACTACCCGATTTACTAAAACGCCTGCTATTACCCAAAATGGAATTTGTTGCGGGTGAATGATGATACTAATTACTCCCCTGGTTATTGTGTTTTGATGTGCTGCGGTTTTGTTATTTCGTTTTTCAAATAACATCCATAACCCCATAATAAATATTAGTAAGTAAGCCACTATTTCAATGGTTGAATAAAACTTGACATTGCTTTTAATCTCTTGTAAAAAAGTTAATGAAGCGAAGCAATAAATACTTTCAAATACTACAATCAATGCAAACATCAATATCAGCAGTTGATGCCTTTTTTTGTTGTATAATTCCAGTACCATTAAATTGATATTACCCGGAAAAAGATAACCATAAAATCCAATGGGGATTCCAATTAAAATCATATAAGTTTTACGCTTTGTTTATATTCCTTCTCCATTCTTCGGGTATCATTAAAAGATTTTAAAGACATAAATGGCACACCTGCCTTTTTATTTTCAAATGCTGCCTGATACATCATTCTATAATGATTGGCAATAACAACCTGCGCCTTAAAAAAAGAAAAGCCTGGCGTGTAAATATGCGATGGCTCAGCGCCAGCGCCATTTAACTCGAGTATAGCAATATTTTTACCTTTTTTTAAATCCTCAATACTGGTACACCTTAAATCGTATCTGCCAAAATAAAAGCCAGGAATTTGTTTGCTAATCCTATCAAAAGTATTTATTAAGTCCTGATCAATAATTTGATTGTAGTCCAGAAACATGGCGCCCAAAACATGATTGCCATAAGGTACTAAAACTTCCTGCTCACCTATTTTTAGAATACGATTAAAATCAATTTGCTTGTTTTGTTTAAGCTTTTTATACTGTAAAAAGGAGCGGTTGTTTTGTTTAATTAATTTATCTATTGTCGAGTGTCCATCGCCGGCTATCGTAAGCAATTTCTTTAAAGTAACAGAGGTTAAAACACCTGTTTCACTGTTTGGATTCCTAAAATAAAAAATGCTAAATTCCAATGGATAACTAACATATGCCTGCACTAAAAAGTCAACACTCATGGCATTTCTGTAATCAGCAAGTTCAGTAGCACAATTGATCTTTTTTACACACCATCCTCTTTCGCCTCTGTCGGGTTTTGCTATAACAGGGAAGGTAATATTGTAAGCTTGCATGTTTTCTAAAATCCCATTAACAGCATCATCCTTACTTACGATAAGGGTAGCAGGATAAAACTCCCTGGGAATTAATTTAAATATGCTCCATTTGCTTTCAAAAAACATACCCCCGGTTTCAATTGAAGGATTTGAAGCCGAAAAGAAAAAGAAAGACCGTGCTTTTATAGATAGATAAATATAGTAAAAGCTTACCGGGAAATATACCAGCCACATTGGCCAATACTCCCAGCTAAATGCCTTAATATAAAAATTTTTCATTTTAAAACTTGTGCTATTGGTCATAACTTATTTAATTATCCAAATATTTTCATTAAAGATAATCGATACAATAGAACCCAAAATAATGGTAATTGCCAGGCTTTTATGGAAAATTTCGCTTTTAATATTTTTTATTAATGCATAAACCACTACAACTAAAAAAAGAAATAAAGGTAACTGCTCCAGCAATTTTTTATTTAAAAAGAAAAAATTAAAAATTATTGAAAATGTTATACTTATAGCAACAACTATAAATATTAAAGGGAAATGATTTTTATAAAACATTTTCATGTCAAATTTTTCTTCCCTTTCATTTCCAGGAAACAACATTTTAGCAACACAAAAAAGTGAAATTGGGTATAAGAGAATAAAAAATAACTCAGGCAAATGCCAAACCTGTTTTTCTTTCAATTCATAAGTTATAAACCAATCTTGAATATGAAGAAAGAGGATAAAAATAACCCAACCTAAATGTGGCCAGTAAAACTTGATTTTTTTATAGTCATACAACAAATCAGAAAACGAAGCTAAAATCTGAGTGATGCCAAGACCTAAAATTATTGACACCAATATTGAAACATACTCAAAAGGGCTTATCTGGTTACTATACATTAAATGAAGTTTATTTGCTTTCAGATAACTCATTTGATAGAAAATGAGCTTTACAACTTTTTCCAAATACTATATTTTTCTTTGTACATGAATTACTTGAAAAATCATTGTATTGTAGCTCTGCAAAATCATTTAATTGTAATTCGATAAATGAGTAACTCAACGTTTTAGTTAGGTCATTTCTATTCATTAAAAATCCATTTTCATCATCCGGGTACCATTTAAAAAAATTCAGCAAGGATAATGCTGAAACAGGCGTATCTAAAGCTATCCAGTTTGCAAATAAATTTTTTCTATGCGCCTTTGCTTCTCCATTGTACAATGTTGACGAAGACCAAATATATGGCTTCGTTGCCTTTAGTTTGCTGCTATGCTTAATTTGGCCATCCCAAACCAATTCAAACAAATTACCGCCATTCCAAACAACCAATGTAAAAGGCTCTACAGCTTCCATATCAAATAAATCCCAATCTGCTATCGGCGAATTAGATGCTAACAATTCAGCAACAATAAATCCACGGCTTTTGATGTAGTTAATTTTTCGTTCGTGTTTATCAAAGGCTCCATTCAGCAGAATAATAACATTGCCAGTTTCAGTTATGCCAAGCCAGGTTCCCCCGGCCAATGCATCTGTCGGTGATAAAACCACTGTATCTCCCATCAACTTAAATTCAGGTGCTATGGCCCTTGGTCTTAAAGGATTTTCATCCCTTAGTGAAGCAAAAAAATATTTATCGCCCCTTGGTATAAACAGCACGGTACACATAACTTGTATATTTAAAATTAAAAACCAAATCTTGTTCCTATAATAAAAATAAAGGCTCTTGGTTTGCTACGCTGCTTTGTAACATAGATAGGTAAATACGATACACCTTGCTGTTTGCCCATTTGCAGAAATAGCAAGGCATAATAAAAATGCTATAATCAAGAAAAAATGCTTTTAGCTCATTTTCAGTTTTCAATTTTATCCTGAGTAGAAAAATATTTAATGGTGGAATAAGCCATCCCAAATTCATCGCCAACAATATCTAATTTCATTTCTCTAAGTGCTACCCTTATTAAGGCAAGATGATGAATGGCATGTTCAGTGTTATATACAATTTCTCTGAAGTAGGTAGTTCTAACGACATTTATTGAGCCGTCCTCATCAGCTTCAGTAACCAGCTCTATTAGTTTATCAGGCTGCATTACTTCGTTTATCATTAGTGTTAACTCCTGAGTTGCACGCATTTTATCTGTTTCAAGAGATAAGTCTCTTACCCGGTTTATATAATCTACCCTGCCCAAATTGTAACCATCGGTAACACATTTCAACAATTCTACAATGTGCCTGGTATGCCCTCCAATACTTGCATTACCGAGGAATACATTTTTTTGATTGTATTGCCGATCATTCAATAATAATAACAGATTAGTCAATGATTTTAACTGCTCTGTCATTTGAATAAATATCATCCTCTTATTTTTTATTTTGTATTCAGTAATTATTATAAATCAACTGCCACCACGTTCTTTTTTTTTCTAATCTTATTCAGTAATGCTATACCTTGCTTTTTATACAATATTAAAGTAATTGAGCAACAAAGCAGCACTGTAATTGCCAGCATAAATAACTGTCCACCATCTCCTTTAGATTCAATACCAATAACAGTTAGATGCGATACGATTGCACCAGCCATTAAGCCGACTCCCAAAAATGCACCCACAAAAACTGTTGATGGAATTAAGAGCAGTATACTAGCAATTAATTCAATAACACCAGTGCCGATTCTACCCCAGGGTTCCACCCCTAATTTTGTAAATAATTCAACTGATTCCGGTTGCCCGGTAAATTTAAAATATAATGTTTGTAAAAGAATTGCGGCTGCCACAATTCGTACTATCCAGGAGCCTATTAATTTTAATTGCATCTAGTTTTATTTTGTTGGTTTATTAATAAAAAAAACGAATTGCTTATTGAAAAAATACTGTCCAGTTTTTATCTGCCTTTACTTTTAAATTTACTTCGTCCTTATTCCATTTAGTGAGTGTGTTAGTTACCCAGGTATGATAAAAAAGAAACAACTTTCCATTTAAAATTTTAAATGTTTCAGGATCTATTTCTACCTTTTCGTTACTTGCCCCCATTGCATAAGCACACCAGCCTCCATACTGCGGCTCGTATTTTTTATAGTCTTTTATAAACATTTCCTTATTTGCAGCTGTTGAAAAATTATAGGTAACACCATCAGCAAAAGCGGCAAATTGTTTATCCCCTTTTACCGCTTTGTTCTGCGTAAAATAAGCAACAGGATCGTACCCTTTAATGGCTAATCCTTTTTCAAGATTAAATCCTTTGGCTCTTAATGCGGTTTGTGCACCTGCACCTTCAATTAAAAATGCAGATACAAATATTATGGCTAATAATTTATTCATTTTTGTGAATTTTTTTAGATGATTATTTTATTTGTTTAGCGCCGGCCAATATCCATCTGCAGCTTTTATTTTTCCAGTTGTATCTTTTAACCAATATTCTTTAACTTCTAAACTGTAATTCAAATACAACTTATTACCCACTATTGTAAATGCATGAGGATCTGTGGGTGCCAGATGGTTTTCGCTACAACCGTACGCACAATAACCACCGTACTGCGGCGCATACTTTTCTGGTGACAGTTTAAAGCTATCCAGGTTGGCTTTCGATGAAAATTTCCACTTACTGCCACTCCAATCATAACTATAAGAATCGCTTCCTTTAACTGCTTTATTCTTTAAAAAATAAGCCACCGGATCGTATCCTTTAATGGCATAGCCATTGGTGATGAAGTACTTTACACCTTGGCCAAAAACACCTGCTGAAAGCAAGATTGCAAAAAAGAGAATTGAAAATATTTTCATTAATTTTTATTTTGTTGTTAATAATTGCCAATGCAAATATGCAAAGTCTTTAAAAGGCTTAAAATAGATAATCTGTACTATCAGATGGCTAATTTTACCAACCTTGTTTCCTCTGGTAAATCATTGAAAAGATGATGTAGAGGTGCTTGCTGCAAACCTGCTATAACTATCCAGCGCTTATGTAAATAGTAATAGAACAATTATTAGGCTGCTAAATGATGCATTGATTTTGTTTGTGATTGAAATACGTTTTACATGTTTAACGAATACTTAGACGGAGCATTAGGTTAAACCTTACATGGAAGAAAAAAATATTTTTTTTGGATTTATATCTATTGATCCAGTGTATCTATTTGCTGCTGAATAATTTCCTTTTTTTGTGTGGAAAGCAGGTGTGGGGGATTGAAAAACAGTGAATCCTCAAGACCAGTATTTAGCTTGTTTATTATGGATGATTGATTTGCAAAAAGCCTGCAGTACTTACAATAAAGCAGGTGATAATACAATTTCAATCTCTCTTTTACAGAGATAGTTCCTTCTTCTTTTTTTAGAGAAAGAAGTGTAGCCTGCTTGCAGTTGAACACTATTTTTTTGAAAGGATATATTTTCATGTTGTTGGCCTTACTCCAGGAACCATTTTTTTTCAAGGCAGGTTCTCATTAAAACTTTTGCCCTATGAAGTATCACCCAATAATTAGACGAAGAAATGTTAAAGACCTTACAAATTACTTCTGAGTCTTCTTCATCTAAAAATTTTGCCATAAACACAGGAACCAGTTTTGGCGGCATTTTTTGTATGCAGTACTGCAAAATCTTATTAAATTCCAGCTGGTTAACTTTTTTATCGGCTGTTTCGTTCCAGCTAGCCGGAGCTGCACTATCAAGCCAATGCCCATTATTTTCATTAAAAAAATGTTTATCAAATTCAGATTCCGTATTTGTTATGTAACCAACTGCATCCTTTAAAACATCTTTCTTGCGATAATGGTCAATAATTTTATTCTTAAGTATAGCTGCAAGCCAGGTTTTTTCTGAACTGCCTTCTCTAAATGAATCTTTAGCTTTATAAGCCGAAATAAATGTGTCTTGCACCAGGTCTTCTGCTGTTTCTTTACTGCTTACCTTTAAAAAAGCAAATGAATACAAATAATCGCCATAATTTTTTAGCCATTCCGCAGGTCTCAATTTGTATCGTTGGTCGTTCATTGTCAAATTCTGTATTTATTTCCTGATCACGAATCTATAAAAATATATTACTTGTTTAATACTATCATTTAATAAATGCCTTCTTTAATTTAAACAGTTAATTATTGTCAAAAACTTTAATCTGTATTCTTTCCATAAATATAACTTATCATTTGATAACTCTCCAAATACAATTTCTTTACCCAGAAGGCATTGAATATATACAGCTGAATTTTGTATTTTAAAATAAACGACAATACCACTACCCGTTTACAATTGATAAGATACTTACCTGAGAAGGTGGATGTAACATAAAGAAAAACGAAATGGATAGAATGTACCAGCAAGGGAGTTGAAAATTTTAAAAATAGATCACGCAATTAAGAAGCGCTGCAAGCGCTATACGGCTTCATACAAATCGCCCTGAGAAGAAAGAATTTCTCTGTATTTATTAAATAGTTTAGACTTGGAAATAAATCCTGAAAACTTTTTATTTTTATCTAAAACCGGTAAATACCAGCTAAGCGTAGTATCAAATTTTTCCATTGCAGTATGCATGTCCTGTTCCAAAAACAAAATGGCAGCAGGCTTTTTCATGAGCGATTTGATACTGATCTTATCAAATTGATCCGGCACAAATAGTTTTTGCTTAATATCATTTAACTCGATAATTCCGGCAAACCGTTCCCTGCTATCATGAACGGCAAAAATATTTTTTTCACTCCTCTTTATAATCTCAATTAAATCTTTTAGCTTTTTATCTATACTGATACTTTCGTAAGTATCCTGCAACATGTCTTCGATGGTTATTGAGGTAAGGATATTTTTTTCCTTTTTGTGGGTAAATATCTGGCCATCCTGTGCCAGTTTCCTGGTTTCCATTGAGAAGGGTTCATAGCTTTTTACAATAAAAAATGAAATGGAAGAAACAATCATCAGGGGAATAAATAATTCGTAACCATTTGTAATTTCTGCAATAAGAAATATTGCAGTAAGCGGACAATACATTACCCCGCTTAATACACCAGCCATACCTACCAGACTAAAATTACCCACCGGTATTTTTATCCACGGAACTGTATTTAATAATTTTGAAAAAAAGAAGCCAAGGTAAGAACCTGCAAATAAGGATGGGGCAAAATTACCACCGTTACCACCACTGCCAATTGTAATTCCTGCTGCTATTGGTTTGAATAATACAATCAATGCAGTAAAAGCGATGATGCCCCAGTTTTCTCCCAATTTTGAAAACAGTTTGGTATTATCAGCAAATGTGGTGAAAGTATCACTGGCAACTAATTTTACACTATCATAACCTTCTCCAAATAGTGGGGGTAATAAGAAGGTAATACCCAATAACATTAATCCTCCTATAATAGCTTTTATATAAGCATTCATTTTCCAATTATGAATGCGGTTTTCAGTTCGTTTAAATAATCTTGCATAATACAACGAAACAAAGCCTGCTAAAATACCCAAAAAAATATAGAAGGGAACATAATTGTAATTGAAATTTTGCTTCAATGTAAAATTGAATAAGGACGATTCCTGCAAAATAATTTTTGAGCACAGCGCACCAACTACCGAAGAAATAATTAGTGGAATAAAATAACTAACAATGGTTTCGGCAAGTAAAACTTCAATGGCAAAAATAACACCTGCAATAGGCGCATTAAAAACAGCAGATATACCTGCTGCTGCACCGCAGGCAATTAATAAAGTTCGCTCCTGATAATTTAAATCGCTGATTCGAGAAAGATTTGAACCTACTGCTGCACCGGTTGCTACTATAGGAGCTTCTAAACCAACAGAACCGCCTAAACCAACAGTGATGGAACTTGTAATAACATGGAGATAGGTATGATTGAGGGGAATAAAAGATGATTTTCTTGCGATGGCTTTCAACACCATTGCAATACCTTTTTCTATATGCCCGCCAAAAAAATGGCGGATAATAAAAACGGTAATAACTAGTCCAATAGCAGGGAACAGTAAAAAAGAAAAACGGGAAACAGGGATTTCTTTAATCCAGTGTTGCAGGTGATGCACCAGTATTTTTAATAAAACTGCCACGAGGCCGGAAGCAAAGCCAACCAGTGTTGCTATCAGCATAATAAATTGCATCCTGGTCAACTTAGTACGCAGGTAATTTATAATATACTGGTAGAATGATTTTATTAAAGCCAATTAATAATATTTGGTGAAAAATTATGGATGCAAATATACAGCCTTAAATTAAAGGCGAATTTGGAAACACGTAACTATGCTTTTTTTATATTCTGCAATAATAAAAATTCCCCTGGTCATAATTTCACTGTTACAAAAAATCATCATCTTTATATTTAATACTGCTGCAATAAAAAAACCAATATCCCGGCGGCAAACCCAATCAATGCCAGCCAACCTATTTTTTTTAAGTACCACATAAAATCAATTTGCTCAATCCCCATTACCGCTACACCTGCTGCAGTTCCAATAATCAATACACTGCCACCAGTACCGGTTGTAAGTGCTAAAAATTCCCAAAAAGGATGGTCTGTTGGATAGGTAGTTAAATCATACATACCCTGCGATGCTGCAACCAAGGGCACGTTATCTACTATGGCAGAAAGTAATCCCAAAGCAGCGCCAATTAAATAATCATTTTTTAAACTGCTGCTTAGTATCGCTGCCAGGTTCTTTAAAATACCATAAGATTGTAAGGCCGAAACTGCCAATAAAATACCGAGGAAAAATAAAATACTTGGTGTATCTATTTTTTGTAAAGCTTTGGATACTGTAAATCTTTCAGCATATTCAAGGCTTTTATTTTTATGAAGAAAGGTGGTAATCACCCACATCAATCCCAATGCCAGCAACATTCCCATAAAAGGGGGCAGATGTGTAATGGTTTTAAATATCGGAACAAAAACTAAAAAGCCCACTCCGGCGAAAAGAATAATGCGGCCATCCTTTTTTTCTTCCATTGTACATTCAGAAGCTGGGATTGGATTTGTTTTTTTTCCTTTAAACGTACGTGCAACTATTAACGCAGGAATTACGCACACAACTATACTCGGTAAAATTAATTGCTTCATTATATTGAGTGCAGTTATCTGTCCGCCTATCCAAAGCATAGTAGTGGTAACGTCACCTAATGGCGACCATACACCGCCTGCATTGGCCGCAATTACAATCATTCCTGCAAACCACAGGCGGTCTTCCTTTTCGGTCAAAATTTTTGAACACAATGAGGTCATTACAATTGCCGTGGTTAAATTATCCAGCAATGCAGAAAGAAAAAAAGTTAATACCGTTATAATCAGTAATAATTTCTGCTTGCTGGTGGTAGATATTTTTTGAGTAATGATATCAAAGCCATTATGAGAATCTATCAATTCCACAATCGTCATGGCACCTAATAAGAAAAATAAAATGGATGCAATATCTCCCAGATGATGCAGCAATTCTTCTCCCACTTCGTGAGATGATTCACTTTGCAAAATATAGATCGTCCAGCAAAGCACACCGGTTATTAAAGCGGAAGCCGCCTTATTAAGTTTTAAAGGATGCTCAAATGCAATGGCGATGTATCCTACAACAAAAATGGTTATTATAAGCGTGGTAATCATTATTGAAATATTAGTTTAAGTTTAGTCTGGATTGCACCATTAACGGAGAAATTAACATGGCACCAATTATAACGGCAGTGGAATTTACATTTAACTCAAGCGATGCTACAAAGATTGCAAAAATTAGTATCCATAAATTTGTGCCAAGGAAAACAATAGCATTTTCAATATTGGTGAAAACGGTTTTATAGTCC
>JAYTTM010001070.1:0-3589 GCA_043745055.1 Chitinophagaceae bacterium
CGAACAGGTGCGTTATACCATTGAAAGAGATGGGTTTTTAGGGGTGTTCGATAAAATTGGTGCTACTGTTTTTGCCAATGCCTGCGGGCCATGTATAGGAATGTGGGCAAGGGTAGGGGCAGAAAAAGCAGAGAGGAATACAATCGTTCATTCGTTCAATCGCAATTTTGCAAAACGTGCAGATGGCAATCCAAATACCTTTGCTTTTGTAGGTAGCCCGGAAATAGTTACCGCTTTAGCTATTGCAGGGGATTTAAATTTTAACCCCTTAACAGATACTTTAATAAACGATAAAGGAGAAGCAGTAATGCTGGATGCACCTACAGGCTATGAATTACCTCCAAGAGGTTTTGCAGTTGAAGACGCCGGTTATCAAAAACCTGCTGAGGATGGAAGTGCAGTACAGGTAGTTGTTTCTCCTGATAGTAAACGTTTACAATTGTTAGATCCGTTTGCTGCTTGGGAAGGTGTGGATTTAAAAGGATTGAAACTGCTGATTAAAGCAAAAGGAAAATGTACCACTGATCATATTAGTATGGCAGGTCCCTGGCTTAAGTTTCGTGGGCATTTAGATAATATCAGCAATAATATGCTGATTGGCGGTTTAAACTTTTTTAATGAAAAAACAGACAGCGTAAAAAATCAGTTAACAGGCGAGTATGGTACTGTTCCTAATACCCAAAGAGCCTACAAAGCTGCCGGTATTGGTACCCTTGTAGTAGGTGATGAAAACTACGGTGAAGGAAGTTCAAGGGAGCATGCAGCCATGGAACCAAGGCATTTGGGCGTAAGGGCCGTGCTGGTAAAATCATTTGCCCGTATTCATGAAACCAATCTTAAAAAGCAAGGTATGCTGGGGCTTACTTTTGCTAACAAGGAAGATTATGATAAGATATTAGAAGATGATACCATCGATATAGAAGGGCTATTGACATTCGCTCCAAATAAGTCTTTGCAAGTGGTATTAAACCATGCAGATGGCAGCAGCGAAACAATCCAGGTTAACCATACTTACAATGAACAACAAATAGAATGGTTTAAAGCAGGAGGAGCGCTCAATATCATCAGGCGTGAATTTGCAGATGCTAATAAATAATTATCTTATTTACATCCCGGTTAATAGCCGGGATTTTTTTCAATAAAAATTAATTCAATGTTTAAACATTAAGTAACGTATATTTATAAAAAATTAAAAATTATGGCAACAAAAAAATGGGTTGTGGACCCTACCCACAGCGAAGTTCAGTTTAAAGTAAAGCATCTGATGATTACCAATGTATCTGGTAGTTTTGGTCTTTTTACAGTGGATGCTGTAACAGAGGACGATGATTTTTCAAAAGCAACAGTAAGTTTTTCAGCGACTGTAAATTCAATTAACACCGGTAATGAACAGCGGGATACTCATTTAAGAAGTGCAGATTTTTTTGATGAGGCAAGTTATCCGCTTATCAAATTTGATGCAACCCGTTTTGTAAGTGTTAATAACGCTGATGCTTATGATTTGTACGGAAATCTTTCTATAAAAGGTAACAGTAAAGAAGTAAAGCTCTCAGTAGAATTTGGGGGTGTTGTAAAAGATGGCTACGGAAATACAAAAGCAGGCTTTACCATTAATGGAAAGTTTAACCGCAAAGATTTTGGTCTTACCTGGAGTGCAGTTACAGAAGCGGGTGGGGTGGTAGTAAGTGATGAGGTAAGAATCAACTGTGAAATACAATTAATAGAACAACAGTAATAAAAAGGTTACATCATGCTATGAAGATTTGAAGTCGTTTACAATTAAAAGTCTTTACATCTTTATAGTATTTTTGTGTATCATCACTTTATCAAACACATAAAAAGCGGAGACTGAATTTTTAGTACTCCGCTTTTTATGTGTCATTAGCTTTAAATCTGTATTATCTTAAATCAACTATTTCCGCACCGGGAAACATTTTAGAATCCAGCACAAACTTTGCATCTGGAACCATGGTTGCGGTATTCATATTGCTCACAGAATAAGTGTATTTGTTGCCTCCCTTTTCAAAAATCTTTGAACTGCTGATAGTGGTGGACTTTTTGTCGATGTACAATAAGACCTTAAAAAAAGGTTTGCTTTTATCCGTGGGTGTTAATTCTATTTCCTGATTTGTTTTACCATTGGTTGCTTTTTCGCCATTCAATTTGTATAAAAAATCTTTATCGTAAAAATTGGTAAACAATTTTTGGGGTGTTAAAGAATTGGCAGACGGGTCTATTTTGGTAACGGTAATTTCATTGGCTGCCTTATCAAAAGTAGATACATTGTTGCCATCACTAAAAATTTCTTGCCCTGTTACACTAATGCGATACTTACTGCCTTTCATGAATACAGTCCCTGTTTTATTACCAAGTGCTTTGCCTGAGGCGTTTTCTATTTTCAGAGAAAATTTTGCCTGAACTGATTTAAAGCTTTTAAATTTTGAGCTAACTGCATCTAATATTTTCTTTGCTGCAGGGTCGTTTGTTCCAAGGCTTTTTGACTGTGCAAACAAGGCTAAGGATGTAGACATTATCAGGAACGTAGATGTAATAAATTTTTTCATTGATATTAGTTAATTTTTTTCTATTTCTAAAACGGCGCAAAGATAAGAGAATAGATGTGCTAAATACAAAGGGGTTTAATGCTGTAAATTAAAGAACTGTTAATATGAATGGCAAAAGCAAAATTGATTGCGGGAAATAATTGCAGCCAATAACTCTTTTGTACTTTGCATCCACTTCAACACTCACCATCAATATTCATATTTATAAAATATTACCAATCTTACAATGATGGAAAATAATACTATGCCCCAACAAACCACTGAGGAGTACCCGGCATTTACCCGCTTTTTGTGGTGGCTTGCTACAGCCGAGAAGGAATTGCTGGCCGGTACTGCTATTGATAGCAACCGCTATAGCATTGTGGGCATGACCGTTCTAGCCACCTGGTGCTTTGCAACACTTGCCTGGACCTATTTTTTCAGCACAGTCACTGCTAATTCCTGGTGGGCAGTACCGCTGGGTATTTTTATGGGATTTATTATAGTTACCATCGACAGGGCACTCATCAAAAGTATTAACAGGCGAATCAGCAACCAGTGGCTGCCCGTTTTTTTCAGGATAATACTTGCTGGCGTAATTGGATTGTTTATGGCACAGCCAGCTTTACTTTATTTATTTAAAAAAGAAATTCAACAACAAATTGTAATTGATAATACAGTTAAACAAATTACCAATAGTCATCAGGTTGATTCGTTGTATAGTAATCGAAAAAATGAATTGGTTGCTCAAAAGACCAGTATGCAGCAAGAAATGGCCAACCGGATTACTACTGTAAATAAGGCAAGAGAAAATTTTCTGGCAGAATCTGATGGCAGTGGCGGTACTGGTAAGGTTGGTATTAAAGCCATAGCCCTTGCAAAAAGAAATGAGTACCAAAAATTGGATGCCGACTACCAGCAATTCATTGCAAGCAATCAGCCCAACATAGCAGCTATTGATGGGGAGTTAAAACTGGTAGAAGATGCCATCAAAAAAGATCAAACCACATTTAAACAATATTATAACGAAGGTTTTTTAACCCAGG
>JAYTTM010001071.1:0-3578 GCA_043745055.1 Chitinophagaceae bacterium
GCTACTACATTCAGGCTGTCCCTGTCTTTCATCAACCGCATCATTGTTTTTACAAAGTTGTTGCCAAAAGAGGAATACACCCAGGAGGTGCGAATTATAATTGCTGCAGGGTTGTTTTTAAGTGCCATTTCTTCCCCCAATAATTTGGAAGCACCATATGCATTTACCGGACTAACCGGATGATCGGTTTGATAAGGAGTGGTAGCCGTTCCATCAAAAACGTAATCGGTGGAAATATGAATAAAGATTGCATTGTATTCTTTACAAAGCGCAGCAAGATTACCAACTGCTGTACCATTAATGGCGTTGGCTTTTTCAATTTCAGTTTCTGCTTTATCTAC
Organism: Chitinophagaceae bacterium; assembly: GCA_043745055.1. Lineage (GTDB taxonomy): Bacteria > Bacteroidota > Bacteroidia > Chitinophagales > Chitinophagaceae > Ferruginibacter. The sequence continues at coordinate 342 of JAYTTM010001071.1, forward strand.
AGCAGTGTAGGCAGCGCAGTTTATGCAAAAATTAATTGATTGGGTAGCAAAATAAGTTTGTACCGCAGCAGTGTCATCAATCTGCAATTCTTCCCTGGTAACAAATAAAAAATTATATGCAGGGTAAGTTGCTGCAATTGCCTGCATTTCTCTTCCCAACTGGCCATTGGCTCCGGTTACTAAAATTGTTTTATTTACCACGAGTTATACGATTTATTATTTTTTAAAACAGAAGCTACGTTTCTACGAACATCACACATCACTCATTACAAATTAAAGATCAAAAAGTAAAATTGTTGGTATGATTTTCTATTCCCGGAAGTGCTAGGTCCTTCTCTGCAACAATAGCTTTATCAGCAGGTATTTGCCAGTCGATATTTAATGCCGGGTCATTGAATAAAATGCCGCCTTCACTTTGTTTATGATAAAATGTATCGCATTTATACAACACTTCTGCAGTTTCACTTAATACAGAATAACCATGAGCAAAACCTTTTGGTACCAGTAACTGCTTTTTATTTTCAGCAGATAATTCCAGTGAAAATACGTAGCCGTAGGTAGGCGAACCATGTCTAAGATCTACCACTACATCCAATATACTGCCAGCTAAGGCCCTTATCAATTTAGTTTGTGCATTTGGCGCCAGTTGAAAATGCAAACCACGGATAACACCGTAACAGGATTTGGCTTGGTTATCCTGTACAAATTTTATATCAGCACCGCCGGCCGAAAAAGTATTTGCATTGTAACTTTCAAAAAAATAGCCACGGCTATCTTCAAAAACATTGGGTTCATAAATTAATAATCCGGGGAATGCTGTTGTAGTAAAAGGCATGTTTTTAGTTGATGTTTTAGGTTGAAAATTCTATTTTTTTTGCAAGTATAATTGTTAAGCGTATGTGGCTTTAAAAAAGTTGATGGTTTCAGTTAATCCTTCCCCGAATTTTTTCGTTGGCTGATAAGCTAATAATTTTTGCGCCAATGAGATATCGGCCAATGAATTTCTAATGTCTCCGGCCCTTGGTTCCCTATAGGTTGCATCAAAGTCACTTTGCAGATATTCCCTCACCTGGTTGTATAAATAATTAACTGAAAAGTTTTCGCCAATTGCTACATTGTACACTTGCTTTAAGGCTTCTGGGTTATCCGTTAACATGCCTTTAATATTTACCTGTACGGCATTATCCACAAAAGTAAAGTCTCTTGTTTGTTCACCATCACCGTTAATGTACACAGGCAATCGTTTCATAATTCCTTTTACAAACAGAGGAATTACAGCTGCATAAGCGCCATCAGGATCCTGCCTTGGGCCAAAAATATTAAAGTACCGGAAGCCCATCAGTTTTGTGCCATATACGTTAGCAAATATCTGTGCATATAACTCATTTGTTTTTTTTGTTGCTGCATACGGAGATAAACAATTACCGATTCTGCTCTCAATTTTTGGTAAGGTAGGTTCATCGCCATATACCGAGGAAGAAGAAGCGTAAACAAATTGTTTGATGTTGTTATCAACCGAAGCCTTAAGCATGTTTACAAAACCACCCACATTTACTTCGTTGAAATAAACCGGTTCTTTAATAGAACGGGGCACAGAGCCCAATGCAGCCTGGTGACTAACATAATCCATTTCACTGCATGCCTGCTGACAGGTTTCAACATTCCTTATGTCGCCCTCAATAAATTCAAAGGCATTGTATTGCCTCAATACAGCCAGGTTACTTTGCTTGCCATTGGCCAGATTATCAAGCACCCGTACTTTTTTTGCTTTGTTTTGTAGCAGGTATTCTGCAATATGGCTGCCAATAAATCCTGCGCCTCCGGTAATTAAAAAATTACTGTTGCTTAAATCTTTTGTATGAAATTGGTTGCTCATGCTCGTGTTCAAAAAATATTTTTTCCTACTGAATTAAATATGGCTTTTTTACTTTTTCCAATTAATTCAGCAAACCTGTTTTAATTTTCCGGCAAATAATTAGCAGGATTTTTACAAACTCCAGTAATACCTGTTTTTAATCTCGTTTCGGTAAGTTCCTTTCAGGTCGGCAATCATTGCCATTGATTTGGTGATACCAGCAAAATAAGTTTCATCCAATAATTCATAGGCTTTATGGGGTACAGTTATAATAACAGCTTCGTAGTCGCTCCTTATTTCGCTGGTTAAACCAAATCCATATTCATCCATTAATTCATCACTATCTGCATGTGGGTCTGTAACATGTACGTTTAGGGAAAAAGATTGTAATTCTTTCACCACATCGGCAATTTTACTGTTGCGGATGTCACTTACATTTTCTTTAAAAGTGGCGCCCATAACCAATACCCAGGCATCTTTAACATTACCGTTGTTAACTATTATGTGTTGTAAAACTTTTTTTGCTATGTGGCCTGCCATGCCATCGTTAATAGCCCTGCCAGCCAATATTACCTTGCTATCATAACCCATCTGTTTTGATTTGTAGGTTAAATAATAAGGATCTACACCAATACAATGCCCGCCAACCAGGCCTGGTTTAAATTTCAGGAAGTTCCATTTGGTTCCGGCTGCTTCCAGCACATCAAATGTGTTGATGTGCATTTTATCAAAAATGATGGATAGTTCATTCATCAATGCAATATTGAGGTCACGCTGGGTATTCTCAATGATTTTTGCAGCTTCTGCTACTTTTATGCTGGATGCTCTATATACACCTGCGGTTACTACCAGCTCATAAACTTTAGCCACTACCTCCAAAGATTCTGCATCACAGCCACTTACTACTTTTATTATTTTAGCCAGGGTATGTTCTTTATCACCGGGGTTAATTCTTTCAGGTGAATAACCGGTTTTAAAATCAATTATATTTTTTAAGCCTGATATTTTTTCAATAATTGGTAAACAATCCTCCTCGGTACAACCCGGATAAACCGTACTTTCAAATACTACATAATCACCTTTCTTTATTACTTTCCCTATGGTTTCGCTGGCTCTTTGCACTGGAATTAAATCAGGTAAATTATGTGAATCTACTGGTGTAGGAACCGCTACAATAAAGAAGTTTGCTTGTTTTAGCACCTCCAGGTCGTTTGTAAATTCAATATCACAGCCATCAAATGCTTCTTTTTCAAGCTCCTGGCTGGGGTCAATGTTGTTCTGCATCATCTCTACTCTTTTTGCATTTATATCAAAACCAATTACTTTGGTTTTCTTTGCAAATTCGAGTGCTATAGGCAGACCAACGTAGCCCAAGCCGATTA
>JAYTTM010001072.1:0-3577 GCA_043745055.1 Chitinophagaceae bacterium
AATCCTCAGATAAAAATGTTCCGGCACGATGAACGTGATTTTTTTGGCATTGGCAAAGAAAAAGACGAACATTTCTGGAACTCATTATTGAGGCAAATTATCTTGGAAGGATTTATAAAAAAAGATATTGAAGAATACGGCGTTCTCAAGTTCACTAAAAAAGGGGAAGCATTTTTAAAGAAGCCGGTATCTTTTAAAATTGTATTGAACAATTTATTTGAAGATGCCAACGCAGATGATGAGGAGGGCGCCATGCAAAATGCCAGCACAGGTGCTACAGATGAAAAACTGGTAGAGCTGCTAAAAGACCTGCGAAAAAAAGTAGCCAAAGAAAAGAACCTGCCTCCCTTTGTAATATTTTTAGAAGGAAGCCTGGAAGATATGGCAACCATGTATCCTGTTACAATAGAAGAATTGGAAAAATGCCAGGGTGTAAGTAAAGGCAAGGCCATGCGATATGGCAAAAAATTTGTGGAGTTGATTGCTCAATATGTAGAGGAAAACGATGTTGTTCGGCCAGATGATTTTGTAATGAAAGGAGTGATGAACAGGAACAATAATAAAATTTTTATTATTCAAAATGTAGATAAAAAAATACCCCTGGAGACCATTGCTAAAACGAAAGATCTTCAAATTAATGAGCTGTTGGAAGAAATGGAAACCATTGTAGCAAGCGGCACTAAACTTAACCTGGATTATGCCATTGATGAAATGGTGGATGAGTATGAGCAGGAAGAAATTATAGATTATTTTAAAGCCTGCGAAACCAGCAGTCTTCAAATTGCACAGGAAGAACTTGCCGATAGCAGCTTTACCTGGGAACAGCTTAAAATAATGCGGATTAAGTTTTTGAGTGTGTATGGAAATTAAGTTTTGGGTTACAGATTTCAATTTATTTAAACAAAAGCCCCTTTGCTAAAAAAGGGGCTTTAATATTGCAGTTTTAATAAACCAGTTTTTTTCATTTTAAAATAATAAACAAATGACAACAGTTAATGCATATGCTGCTCAGGATGAAAATAGTTCGTTAGCAGCTTTTACCATCGAAAGAAGGGAAGTAGGTGCAACGGATGTACAAATAGATATTTTGTATTGCGGAGTTTGCCATTCCGATATTCACCAGGTTCGCAACGAATGGGGTGGATCCATTTTCCCAATGGTACCAGGGCACGAAATTGTAGGACGGATCATCAAAGTAGGTGAACAGGTTACCGACTTTAAAGTAGGTGAGCTGTCCGGTGTGGGTTGTTTTGTAGATAGCTGCCGCACCTGCCCCAGCTGCCTGGCAAACGAAGAGCAATACTGCGACACGGCCATGGTAGCCACTTACAATGGCAGAGACAAAGAAGGTAATCCAACTTATGGCGGTTACAGTACCCAAATAATAACCGATCAAAAATATACGCTGCATGTGTCTGAAAAATTAGCCTTGGAAGGCGTTGCGCCATTGTTATGTGCCGGCATTACCACTTACTCACCACTACGCCATTGGAATATTGGCAAAGGGCATAAAGTTGCAGTAGTTGGTTTGGGTGGCCTTGGCCATATGGGTGTAAAATTTGCAGTTTCTTTTGGTGCAGATGTTACGGTTTTAAGTACATCTCCTTCAAAAGAAAAAGATGCACTTGCCTTGGGAGCCCACCATTTTGCTGTGACTAAAGATCCTGAAACAATGAAAAGCCTGCAGGGTAATTTTGATTTTATACTAAGTACTATTTCTGCTGAACATGATTACAACCAATACCTTAATTTATTAGCATTAAATGGCACGATGGTGGTAGTTGGTGTACCGCCACAACCTTCAACAGTGCATGCATTTAGTCTTATAGGTAAGCGTCGTTCGCTGGCTGGTTCACTTATTGGAGGAATTAAAGAAACACAGGAAATGCTGGATTACTGTGCCGAACACAATATCGTATCGGATGTAGAAGTAATAAATGCTGATTATATCAATGATGCCTACGAAAGAATGTTAAAGGCTGATGTTCGGTATCGTTTTGTTATTGATATTGCATCACTTAAATAAGCAAGGGAGTAACAATATTTTTACAATTGAGGCAGCTTAGGAAGGTTTTTTGTAGCCTTAAAATAATTAGCTGATTATGTTTGTTGATTTTAAATCAAAACTCCTATTTTTGCTGCCCCGAAAGGGAATTGTCCTGTAAAATGGATGATGGTGTGATAGCTCAGTTGGTAGAGCAATGGACTGAAAATCCATGTGTCGCCGGTTCAACCCCGGCTCGCACCACAACAACCTCAACAGCAATGTTGGGGTTTTTTATTTTATGTCAAAACTTGCTTCAAGCCTGCAAAGCAGCCGAATGCCGTATTTAATTTTTGGAGTTCGATTATCCTTTGCTCCTCATTTATATACATTCTAAATGATAACTGCCCACCGTAACGTGGAAGGCGTAATAGAAATGATGCTGGATGCAACACAACATTTTAATGAACCGCTGAATGATGAACGCTTATTTAACTGGCATGCTACGCTGCCGGTAAATTTAATTTACAACGGCAGTACACTGCCTGGTGAGCTTATAAATACCGGCTCCAAGGTTGACAGGGCCATCTTGCTCAAAAGCTATTTTCTCTTTGATTCCAGATTTTAAAGTAAAATATTCGTTAGAAAGTGCTTTACATGCAGAAATGAATTTTTGCAGGATAGGTTGCGAATCAAACACACTGTCAGTTGCTTTTCTGGCACCATTTGCTGTAAAAAAATAAGCCATTTCACTTTCAAGCTGTTTTAAACGCTCCTTCATCCTGCTAACTGTAGTATTTCTCATATATCTCACATTATTAAAATCATCTTCTCCAACAACATTTTCACCTGTCTCTTTGATTATTGCAGAGCTGATGCTCCTTATGAGATTTAGTAGTAGCCCTATTTCAGTAAAGAATGGAACTATCTTTTGAGGTGTCATAGTTGTTGTTTTAGTTGGTTGACGAATTGGAATAGTATGCCCGTCAAAATGTTATTTATAGTCAAAATATTATATCAATTTTTATGAAGGAGGAATAGGGAGGGAGGTTATTAGGCTAACGAATATTTCTCAGCCTTAGTATCATACTAAAGAAATATTTATTAAAACTAAGGAAAAAGCACAAATGGAAACAAAAAAGGGAAGCTTCGAATTTCTTCGGCAACATTAGATAAAAAACCTTCCCGCAATCCAAACAAAAATAAAAATGGTAATCCCCATAATGGCGGTGGCGGTGGAATACACCCGTAAAGTGACATCTGCATGCAGGCCCGAAAACTTAGTAATCACCCAAAAATAGGCGTCGTTGGCATGGGAGATTACCATGGAACCAGCACCCATGGCGAGCAGGGTAAATAACTTACCGGTTTCTGTGCCAAGCCCGAGTGAAAGTAGCATTGGAGAAACAATGGAAGCGGCTGTAATAATCGCCACGGTGGAGGAACCCTGGGCAGTTTTTAGTAACACAGTAATTAAAAAGGGTACGAGGAGCCCAAGCTGCATACTCCCCAATGCGTCACCAGCTATAGTACCAATACCGGTTTCTTTAATGATGCCGCCAAACATTCCGCCTGCGGCGATAACAATGAGTA
>JAYTTM010001073.1:0-3570 GCA_043745055.1 Chitinophagaceae bacterium
ATGCAAACAATATTTTTAGATGAATTGGGCAAAAACTTTATCAAATACCTGGATGAAGATTATTTAAAACAGTGCTATCCGGTAAAGTCAGTTTTAAAACAAGGGATACTTATGGCATTGTCCTCCGATGCACCGGTGGTTAAAAACTTTAATCCTTTAAAAGGCTTGTCGGCAGCAGTTACACGAAAAAATAATGAAGGACATCTCATTGCGCCGGAAGAAGCCATTTCGGTAGCTGAAGCATTGAAAGCATATACAGCTAGTGCCGCAAAAATTAGCGGATTGCAAAACCAGGGTTCTCTGCAAAAAGGGAATTTGGCAGATATGATTTTACTCGATAAAGACCCATTGACAACTGCTGAAAACGATCTCAGCAAAATAAAAGTGTTGCAAACATTTGTAGATGGAAAAGAAGTTTGGAAATTAAAAGAAAACTAATAAATCAACAAGCTGTAAGCTGCATAGCAGCAACATATTAGTAGAAGAGGAAAAAAGGATTTTGTAAAATTAATAGCTCCGTAGGAGCGATTTGTTAAAAATAGGAATCAGATATGAATTGCCCCGCCCTTCAGGGCGGGGATAAAAAGAGAATTAATTTTCAAGGAGCTTTAGCCCATAATGTTCAAGGCTAAAGCCCCATTATTTTTTACATTTATCCCCGCCCTGAAGGTCGGGGCAAGTCAAATCAATTTAAAAAATATGGTTTCCGGGTTATTGATTACTTACTTTCTAAAATTTCAAAAACTACACTTGGGTTCGTCAATAATTTGCATTTACGAAAGCCGCTGCAATGCATCTTTTAATTGCTTTAGCATGTCATCTATCTCTTCAGTTTTACAAGTTCCTACGCTAAGCCTGTACCAATTGCTTTGTGTACTTGCACCAAAAGCACTAAAAGGAACAATTGCCAGTTTGGCTTCGTTTAATAAATAAGCGGTTACATCCGTTTGCTTCGTCAAAATTTCGCCGGTAACGGTTTTCTTTCCAACTAAATCTATTTGTATTGTTAAGTAAATGGCTGCTTGTGGTGCTACTGCATCTACGGTAAAACCTGCTGCTTTTAATTGAATTAAACCGGCATAAATCCGGTTGAGTCTTTCTGAAATTCCTGCTTTAAAATGTGTAAAATAGGTATCAATATTGGCTGTTTGCTTTAAATAATTGGCAGTGGCATGTTGTTCTGCCATCGGGCTCCAGGCACCTACATGGCTATTGATGGCTTTCATCTTTGCAATTAGGCTTACTGGGCCCATACTCCAGCCCACCCTTACTCCTGTGGCAGCAAATGATTTGCTGATGCCATCTATAAAAATGGTAAACTCTTTCATGGCCGGCCTTAAAGATACCGGATTGTAATGTTGAATATCGCCATAAGTAAGTGTCCAGTAAATCTGATCATACAACAGGTATAATTTTTTTTCATCCGCAGTGCGGCTTGCATTTTCTGCAATCACTAAATCGCATATCGCTTCCAAAGTTTCTTTGGTAAATGTGGTGCCTGTCGGGTTTAATGGAGAACATAATGCCAGCAAAGTAGCACCAGGTAAATGAGGTGCTATTTCATCGGCCGTAGGCATAAAATTATTTTCCTTTTTGGTTTCAATTAGTACATGTTGCCCTTCGGTAAAATGTACATAATGATTGTTGTTCCAGCTAGGTACCGGGTAAATTACTTTTTCTCCCTTATCAACAATGGCCCTGTAAGCCGCATATATTAGCGGTCGGCCACCGGCAGCAATCAGTATCTCATTGGTATTGTATTGCAGCCCTTCTCTTTGCAATAAAAAATCAGCAACAGCTTCCCTCAATTCTGCAATACCATCAGCAGGAGGATAGTTGGTTAAATGATGATTATAGGCAGTAATGATTTCTTCTTGTAATTGCAGTGGAATGGGGAATATTTCACTATCAAAATCACCAATGGTAAAGTTGTAAATGTTATTTCCCAACTTAATTTTCTCTTTAATATCTGCACCTAGTATTACTATTTCAGAACCAATCAATGTTTCTGCCAGCTGGCTTAGTTTATTAGAAGGCATACTATTATTTTTGTTTGATAAATCGATTATTGATGTTGTGTATTATTTTTCTGCTGAAGTATAAGCCTAATCAGGATCACATTAACGAATTGCAAAGTTACCTGTACTGCAATTAGCAACTAGCGATACTTGTGAACTCTTCCATTTTTTGAAAACCTTTAGTGATGTTATCACAAAAACTACCAATTTCCTTTATTGACAACTACTAGTTTATTGAAATATTATACTTCTTGAATTACATCAAATCCTTTAAAGCTTCCAACAACCGAAAGCCCCAATACTTTACCTGCTATTTTTTTTATTTTTAATTTACAAGCAGTTTCGTTAATAGTAGCACCCGAACCAACTGCATCATCAATTAGTAAAATAGTTTTAAAAATTCTTTTATCATCCACAACAATACTAGCTTTTGCATTGCTGATTCTTTCTTCAATTTTTGCTAAAGCTTTCTGTGGAATTGGAATAATACCCGTAACTTTTTTTAGATTGATATGCGGTAATGGAAGATTTAAAGAACGTTTCATGTAATTCATTAACTGTACATCCCTTTTGATTGTCGGTGGTATATATCCAACTGCTTCAATGTTGTTTTGTTCAATCAGCTTTTCTAATGCCGGTTTCAACATCACACAAATTTTTTCCATCAGCGGTTTGTTTTGCCCTTGTTTAGCAAAATGAATGATATTACCAAGCTTCGTTTTGCCGAACCTTTCTATTGCATAAAAATCTCCGTAATACATCTTATCAATACATACCCTCACAAAAGCTTTTGTATTTATCAACTTCTCTGTTCCATCAATCAGGTTGTTTTTTCCGTAGTATGCCAGATATTTTTCTCTTGTTTTTATATACTCTTTCACAGTTTTTGCAAAGGGTAATTTTTGTTTACTACACCATTTTTCAAAGGCTTCTGCCCCATTTATTTCATACCCTTTTTCAGTAAACAAATTAAAATGATCATCTAAAAACCCTTTTTCAATATCACTAATATCTTCTGCTTTAGGAGTAAAACTTAGTGGTTTGTTTATTAAACTGTAATACACTTTGGGTGAGCGACCTATTTTTTCAATTTCACCTCTTTCAATAAGCTTCGCTAATACCCTGTGTACGATTTGTTTTGATACCCCTAAAACTTCAGTTATTTCCTTTGGTGAAGCTTCAAAATTCTCTTTTAAATATACAAGTAATTGATTTTCAACATTCATAGTTTACTGTTTACTGTAAAGAGTAAACATACCACTTTTTTGATCATAATAGAACTGAAATCAGGGGAAATTATAAAAACAACGGCACGAAGATTATTTCTCTTCGTGCCGTTGTTTGTTTTTTCTATTCAAAAAAAGTGTTAATCCAGCGCCTTATATTCTTTAAACAATTTCATAGGTGTAGCAGCTGCCTGTTGTTGATAAGCTTGCCATTTACCATTAAAAAAGGTATTGGTTTTTTTAGTTGCCTCGGCAACCAAAGTTTCAGCCATTTCTATTAACCCAAATTCCTGTGCATCCGGCACCTTATCTTTTCCGGTTACTTC
>JAYTTM010001074.1:0-3567 GCA_043745055.1 Chitinophagaceae bacterium
ACTGTAAATCAACGGGTGGTTCCACTGCGGAGTGATGAATGAGAAAGCTTGCATTGAAGGGGTTAGGATATATTAAATAGCCCTGTTTTTTTAAGCGTAGTGGTAGTATTTGTGAAGTGATATTGATGTTATCCACCCACAAATTATTTTGCTTGTTTCCTCTTACTGCAAAGTACAATTGAAAGTTATCTGCGCCAACTAGTGGAGTAAGATAAATCCGTTGTTTTTTCCAATCAGCTTTTACACTGGGGGTAAATAAATTGCTGTTGGAATTATTTACATTGTTGCTTGTCTGCAAAGCTTCCCCCCATTTTTTCCATACGGAAATAAAGCTGCTGCCACAATCTTTGGTAGCCAGTATTTCCAACGTATCTATCGGGAAATCTCCTGATCCCGGATATTGCTGGCCTGCCTTATAGGCCAGATCAAAATCAACAAAAACAGAGTCGAATGTTATACTGTTTTGTACCAAGGGTGTTATAAAATAATCAATAGCACCTAATGAATTAAGCACATTGGCATTGTTGATTACCATTGACGCTATACCGGTTTTGGCAGATAATACCGAACGTTCAAATGTAGTGCCGCCAGTTACATTTTGTACACCCCAGTTGGGCCTGGGAAATGTAATATCTTCAAAGCCTTCAAACACAGGCGTTGCAGTGGGGGTTGTACTAAAAATGCTGAATGTTTTTGTAAGGGTATCGTTACCAGTAAATTGATCCTGTAGTCCATTGGGCAAACTTGTAAATATTTTTATAACATGCGTGCCAACTGCTGCAGTAATTAAAGGAAGGGTGGTAGTTAAATGTTCGCATTTAGGGAGGCTGCCCGCCCAGTTTATGGTATTAATGGAACCACCATCCAACTGGTAGTTTAATTGAAGTGTTTTGATGGTATCGATTCCTGCATTGCTAAAGTTTATTTGGGTAACATAGTCGTTGTTACAGATAGCAGGCAAAGGCAGGTTAATGCTGCGAAGTGCAACATTTCGCTTACTGGAAGTATAACCAACAATACTAATACCATCTAAATAGATATTGTTTCCATATCCATTAATGGATTGAAAGCCAATCATGATATTATCAGCTTTAATGGAGCAAAAGTCAATCAGGGATAGGGTTTCAGTTCTCCATTGGCCTGCATCGGCAGGTGCAAAACTTTTATCAGTTGTACCTGCTACGGTGCTTAATTGTGTGCCGCCTTTTTTATAGGTAGTTGGCAACCAGGTAATACCGCAATCAGTTGAAATAATAACGGCCAATGTATCACTGCCATTGCTGTTTGGCTGATAGGCAACATTGAAGTTGAGTTTTAATGAGTCTAAAATACCCGTATTTATTTTAGCGATCGTATAAATATCTTTTTGTCCGGGTGCATTATAAGCGAAGCAATTTAGCCAAATAGAAGCCGAACCCGGATTGCCTGCAGTGGTGTTCAATGCCCAGGTAACATTATTATCCGGATTTATTATTGCAGCACCGTTTGCCGGAGGAAAAGGCAGTGTTTCAAAACTTTCTTCATAAGGCAGCGTTTGCTCGGGTGCCACGGTAAAGGCAATAGTTGTAGTGTCATTCTCCGGTTTTAAATCGGGCTTTCCATTTGGATTAATGGTAAAAATTTTAAGGGTATGATTGCCGGGTATTGGTGTAAAATTGGGGGCTAAAGAAATATTGCCGGAGTTATCAAATGATCCAATTGCCAGATTATTTATCGTATTTAAGGCTCCCAGAAAAATGTCATCCAAAAGCATTCCAACCTGCACATTTCTTATTGTATCTTTCCCAAGATTGCGAATAGTAATTGTTGCTGTTATTGGTACTTTACAAACAATAGTTTGCGCTGGTTCAATAACCTGGCCAACAGCGGCATCTGTTTGAATTAAAGTAGAGGCTGGCTTTACCTGGGCCCACCATACGCCATATCTTGACTGATTGTCTAAAGTGCCGGTTCGTTGTTCGGCATATTCCTGGATAGTCCACAGAGAACCATCAACAGGATCCAATGAACTGTGACTGTAGTCACCCCATCTGCCCTTTGGGCCTCCAAAATCTTTAAAATAGGTACTTAATCCAACCTTATAAATGTTTTCATCCATGGTTGTATTAACAGGAGTAGCTTTAGTTCTAAAACTATAAGCAGCACTCACCCTTGATATATTTGTTGAAACTGTATAACCTATCAATACATCTTCGTTTTCATTTACAGCAATACTTGGAAACCACCTGTAGCTATTGTCTATTCCTGCCCCGATTCTTCCCCGTTGTAACACATTGCCAAATGAAGCGCCTGGCTGGCCATTCAATTGCCACCATTGCACTGCCACATTAATATCACTAATACCAATGTGGTGTGTACACCAGATATTTCCATTTACCATCACAGCACTGCTGATTCTGGAGTCGTTGGTTGCCAGTTTTCTTGATTCTTCCAATTGCTCCACAATATTGCCCGGAGCATACAACCATGGCGTGCCTCCCAAAGCAAACACCGCATCGGGAGCCTTTGTATTCCAGGTAGCATTGGGCAGGTTTCCCGTTACAGTTGAAAGCCGGATGGAGGTATTGAGGCCATTCCAGCTTTGTAAAATATAAAAAGTGTTGGGGCTGGGGTTGGTTCCGTAAAGGGTTACCGGCAGCGGCGAATCTCCATCGGTTCGCCCTTTTTCCAATCGCTGGGCAGTAACGCCGAAAGTTATGGGTGCATTGGCTAAAAGGGTTGCTTTATCCAGTACAAATAATACGGTGCCTGTAAAATTGCCGGTAGATTGTGGAAACTTTCTACCGGAAATTACCACCCATCTGTTATCAAAACCTAGATAAGGATGATCTAAAAAATAAGAAGTATCCGGAACAAAGCTATACCGGTACCAGCCTTCAGATGGATTACTGGTATTAGAAACCAATATCGCCATTTTATTTCCATTAACGGGGTTGCATTCAATGGCAGAATAGAAAAATCTTTTTGATTCAGGATCGTACTGAATGTAGGGGTCGCATGAAGTGGCAACACCTGTAAAATTGCTAATAGCTATTCTGTTGATTTCCGCACCTGATTTTGATTGTATCAGCAGGTAATCATTGGTGGCAGTTACAACATGGTTAGGCCCCACCGCTCCATGTGTATCCGGAGGAATAGTGCGGGAGGGATCAACATAACCCAAAAATGATGTAACCGGAATTGGAGAAGGTGACAGTGGGGTTGATGGGCCTGCTGGTTTTTGGTTATTCGGCTGCTTTTTAATTATGGCATCTGCAGGGATGGGTAAATCATTATTTAAAGTTTTCCATCCTCCATCAATTTCCTTTTTAGGGCAGGTAGCACATTCTTTAAATAGTTCGGGGTGCGCTGCTTCATATTTTGCCAGCTGCGTTACATTAATTAATTCCGGTTTTATGGTTTGTGCTATGGAAGTGTAACTAAGCAACAGCCCCAAAATATGAATACAATAGTATTTTACCATAGAAATAATTTTCATAGAATAACAGCAGATGAGTAAGGAAAGTTTTGATTTAAAAATATAACAGAAACAACAGTGAATATGTAAGTTAGCAAAATATGCCAATC
>JAYTTM010001075.1:0-3564 GCA_043745055.1 Chitinophagaceae bacterium
GGTAACTTTCTATTGCAAATGCATCTTGCTCTTGCCTGCTGATGCCGCAGGTACTGGCGCACATATCTGCTGCATTACCCATTGCTTTGCCGTCATACACATCTGTAAGACCGTCTTTTGCAAGACCATCTATCATAGAAACGTTGCCATATTTATTTCCCCAACGCATGGTATCGCTGTAAAATGGCACATTGCTCATGCTCTCCATGCCACCGGCAATTACAATAGCAGCATCGCCCAGCATAATGCTCTGAGCCGCCATGGCTATGGATTTCATGCCACTGGCACATACTTTATTGATGGTAGTACAATTTACTTCGTTGTGCAAACCTGCAAGTTTTGCAGCTTGCCTTCCAGGTGCCTGGCCAAGGTTGGCCTGTAGTACGCAACCCATCAATACATCATCAACATCTGTTGCAGGAATGCCTGCTTTTTCGATAGCACCTTTAATGGCAATTGCACCTAATTGTGTGGCAGTAAAACTCTTTAAAGAGCCTCCAAAACTGCCTAATGGGGTACGAACGGCTGATATAATATAGACTTCTTTCATAAGTAACAATCGTTTAAAATTTAAGGCAAAGTTACTGGAATAAGAGGGTTGATAAAATAATATAGGGTTGATAAAAACAGTGCTGAATTTACAACTTATCAAATTGAAAATAACCCAAGTGAATAATATCTTTCTGCTTTACAATTGCCGGGGTTAACACTATTTGATAAACGTCTTTTACATCAGCCGGCAGTATATCTTCAATTTCGAACACATCATCTACATCCACTCCATATTTATCATCTACATGAGATGGAGCTCCTTTAAAACCAGAATGTTTATAAAAGGCAGTTTGCTTAGATTCTGCAATAGCAGCTGCTTTATCTGTACAGGCCAGCAGCATTTTATAATGAAATTCATCAAACTCGCCGGGTTTATATCCCCCCAGATTGATGAAAAAAAGTTTAGCGGCTGATACCTGTTTTGCGCCGGGTTGTTTAGGTACAATGGTTACATCGTAATCTCCTACTTGTTTTACTTCCCGCCAGGCATCGAGGTGCATAGTATGTTTTACTTCGGGCCAAAATTTTTTTATAGCAGGAATTAAATCATTTAACTGATGACCAATAGTAAAAAAAATATCATGCTGTTCTGTATGGCGGCCAGCTGGTTTACAACCAATGAGGAGCATGAATAGTTTGGAGGAAGACATTGGGAGAAGATAGGTTAAATGTTGTTTAAATTGGGATAGGAGTTTAGGGGGTTAGTTAGTTATTGTGATGGCCTTTTCACTAGTGACTTCAATTTCTGGTTTTCCTTTAAAAATTCTTATAATTCCTGTAACACAAATTTGTTTGTTGATATAAAACTCTTCTGGTTTGTTAATAAAAGTAGCCCTGTTTTCACCTTTAATTACAATGGTCAATAATGAGTTTGGATAGGCGGCACCAACATTTAACAGCGTAATGGTTGGCTGTGCATTTGAAAAAAATTTACCACCATAAACTTTTGAGCAAATAATAACACTATCCCCTTCGTGTTCACTTGCTTTTTGAATACTGATTTTTTGTTGTGCAGTTGTACACGTCCATACAAAGACGAATGACAGACTAACTAATAATTGCTTCATAAAATAAAGTTTTTCGGCAAATGTAATTTGTTTTTTATCCAGGTTGAAGAACATAAAAAAAGGCAGGACTTTCTAAATGAAAATACTGCCAAAACTTTTATACTGTTGTACTTAAATTTATTCTGTTTAAAGATTAATCAATCGTAATTTTTTCAATGATATCAGCACCTCTGATTTCATCAACCACATCCAGCCCTTCGGTTATTTTACCAAAGCAGGTATGCACGCCATCTAAATGTTTTGTATTCATCCTGCTGTGACAGATGAAAAACTGCGATCCACCTGTATTGGGACCACGATGCGCCATGGAAAGAACACCTCTGTCATGGAATTGCTTATCGCCTTTTGTTTCACACTGAATGGTATAGCCGGGTCCACCTGCACCTGTACCATCTGGGCAACCGCCCTGTATCATAAAATCGGGTATCACCCTGTGAAAAGTAAGACCATTGTAAAAACCTTTTTCAATTAATTTTTTAAAATTGGCTGCTGCAATGGGAGCTGCATCATCATACAATTCAAACTTCATTACTCCTTTTTTTGTATGTATTTCGCCAGTGGTTAATTTCACTTCACTCATAATTGTATTATTTAATTGGTTGTTAAAATTTTTGCAAAAGTAATACTATTAATTGTTTAGCTGTTTAGGAGTTTAAAAGTTTAAGAATAAATTATGTTGCTGTGTTAATAATAAATAAGCGCTTATTGAGGTGGTCGATCCTGTATTATAAACTTTACAAACACTAAAACTCAAGATCGACCACCTTTGTAATTACCCTCATAAAATACGATTAACTTAACACTAACTACAAATCATCAAAGTAAAGCTGGTTATGAGCTATTTATAAAAAATTTATAGTTTACTTCTTCCTAAGGTCAACATTCTGAAAAAAGAAAACCCGAAGTACATTAAAATTCCTGTACTTGTTACCCGCTGATAATTGCTGAAATAAATTCATGTAGCCAAACTGAAGATTACTGTGCTTACCTGTTTGGTATTTTAAACCCAGGAAAAAACGGTTCTGATCAAAATAATTATTGACAATATTTTTTCCAAAGTTGATATGCAGTTCGTCATTTGCAATAAAAGACCAGCTGTGGGGTTCAATGCCATTTTTTACAAAAGGAATTTCATACCATAAATTATATCGCAACCGAAAATTAAAATTATAGCCATCAGCCAATTCATCGTCATTCTTAACCTTATGCCTGTATCGCTCTTCCAGCCTTATCCATTGCATCATCCTGTTTTTACCATACTTGGTATGCCATTGAACCTGTTGCCAGATGCGGTGTTCCGGCGCAGAAATATTTTTATGATTGTCGCCGGGGAAGTCATTTACATAAGCGTATCCCAACGTAAGTTTAGTAACATCAGTAACATAATAAGTTAAACCTAATCGTATGAAAGCTTGAGATAGATTGTCTGTAAAATTTTCTTTGGTTCTCACATTCAAGTCTACCCACATTCCCAACTTATTACTAAATCTTGTTTGATTAAAATAACCAAACCATAAGCGGTTGATATTTTCTGTTTGCTTTGTTTGAGCATAAATACATTGTGCATATACTAACACAATAATTAAGATTAAATTTTTCTTCATAAATTAACTAATACCAGATTGGTAATTTTTATTTGGTCAATTTCTACAATTAAATAAAAAACTTCTTACAATTTTGTTCACCTGAAAAAATATAACTGTTAAAATTTGAAAATACATTCAAAAAGTCAATTATAAAAACTTAAAACCAGTACGATAAAAAACCTCTAATAAAATTTCAATTTAAAAGACACCAGGATGGAATCGAACCATCATAAAAGTTTTGCAGACTTTAACCTATCCACCTGGGCACGTGGGTGCAAATAAGTATCCCCGAAAACAGGTATGCTTTGTAGACTATTGCTATCTGTATGTAAAAGATATTTTCAATTCAATAACCCATC